>DATNQB010000031.1 GCA_036702875.1 Oculatellaceae cyanobacterium
TCATCTAAAAGCAGTGCTTCGGGTTTTAAGACTAAAGCACGGGCAATACACAAGCGCTGTTGTTGTCCGCCGGAGAGGGCAAGAGCAGGGGTATTGAGTCTATCTTTGACTTCGTTCCACAAGCCAACATCGGTGAGAGTGGTTTCGATAATGCGATCGATCTCCTCGCGGTTCTTAATCCCATGTTCCCGTAGCGGCAAAGCTAAATTCTTCCAGATAGAGAGGGGAAAAGGGTTAGGTTTTTGAAAAATCGTCCCAATTCGACGACGCAGGGCGACAGTATATTTCATTCCCGCCGGGCTGAAGGCGTTGATCTTTTTATCTAAGATATCTTTAGAATCGAGCCAAATTTTCCCCGATACCCGACAGCCAGCAATCAAGTCTGTCAGGCGGTTAAGGCAACTGAGAAAGCTAGTTTTTCCACACCCAGAGGGACCGAGTAATGCCGTGATGCAACCTGCATTAATCGGCAGCGTTACCTCCGCAAAAACAGGTTTCTTTCCGTAGTGCAAGCTTAACTGTTCAGCTTTAATGAATGAATGAGGAATTTCTCTAAACGGCTGTTGTTCGTCAATCAAAGGGTCTCCTGGGTTGAGGTATACTCATAAAATTTGAATCCTTCGATGCAAGAAATATTGAGCAATCCAGGCTGCTAAACCATTGATAATCAGCAGCAAAACTAACAAAATTAATGCGGAAGCATAAGCGTTACCATCTCCCCCCGATACATTCATGGAGAGGTCAAAAATATGAATCGAAAGTGCGCGTCCGGAATCGAGCAAAGATTCTGGCATTCGATCAACATAACCGCTGGTAAAAATTAATGCTGCTGTTTCTGAGATCGCTCTCCCTATCCCCAAAACGAACCCCACCATTAACCCAGGTGCTGCTGCTGGGAGCAGTAATTGAAGCAACGTTGTCGTTCGAGATAAACCAAGGGCGGCGGCACTCAGGCGATAATGAGCGGGAACGGCTCGAAAACCTTCTTCTGTAGAGCGAATTAAAATTGGCAACACCATACAGGCTAGCGTTAATCCCCCAGACAAAATAGAAAAGCCTAATCCGAGGGTTTTGCAAAACAAGGCATTACCAAACAATCCAAACACGATTGACGGCACTCCTGCCAAAACGTCCAAACTGCGACGCACCAAACGTCCAAAAGCACTTTCTGTTAAGGTAAATTCAGACAGCAATACCGCAGTTCCTACCCCCAGAGGAAGGGAAACCGCCATACAGACGCTGAGAATCAGAAAAGTTGACAGGAGAATTGAGCTAATTCCTCCAGAACGTCCTGCATTTCTCGGTTCAGTGGTGAGAAAGTCCCAAGACAGTTGCCCTACACCATGCCAAAGAATATCGCTCAAAATCCAGAAAAAAACGGCTGCGACGAAAAGAGCGATTCCCCAAACAATAAGCGTTGGTAGAAGATCAGGAAATAAGCTCAACTCACCTAACCTACGACTTTTGACTGTTTCAGTCATAAATTCGCCCTTGACTAATGACTTCGGCGGCAACTACCAGTACCAAGATAATCAGCATTAGCATCAACCCGCTAACGAAAAGCGCCGCACGATGCTCGGCTGTTGCATACGCCATTTCTAGAGCAATATTGGCGGTTAAGGTGCGAATGGGGTCAAACAAACTTTGAGGAATTTGCACTACATTGCCGCAAACCATCAAAATTGCCATTGTTTCCCCAATAGCGCGTCCGATTTCCAGAATTAAACCCGTAAACAATCCAGATTTAGCCGCAGGAAAGACCACCCCCCAAATGGTTCCCCAACGAGAAAGTCCCAATGCGGCTGCACCCTTGAGGTATTCTGGAGGAACTTTTGCCAAGCTAGCATCTGAGGAAAGGGCAATGGTTGGCAGAATCATAATCGTGAGGATGGCGATTCCCGCACTAAGACTGGTTCCTGGAGGTTGAATGCGTCCAATCAGGGGAACGAGTACGACTAAACCCCAAAAACCGTAAACAACTGAGGGAATTCCCGCTAGTAACTCAATGAGTCGCCGATATAAATTGGCGATCGCGGCGGGAGCATAATAGTGGCAGAACACGGCAGAGAAAATACCCAAAGGCGTTGCAACCAGCACCGAACCAACCATTGCCAATACACTGCCCAAAAGCATCGGGGTAAGGTTGTATAATCCTTCGACGGGATTCCAAGACGCATCGGTAAAGAAGCGGAATAATCCGACTTGCTGCAGAACGGGTAACGCTTCTAGGATGAGGAAGATTAAAATTAAAAGTGCGATCGCTCCAGCTAAAATCGCGCATCCCCGCAACGTCCAAATTAGCAACGTATCACTTAGAGAGAGAGACAAAGTTTTGTTCTTTAACAATGTCTTGTACCTGTTGAGATTGTGCGAAGTCGATGAATGCTTTCTGTAACCCTTGAGGTCGAGTTTTTGTGACAAGATTCAGAGGACGAGAAATGGGAAAAGAACCGTTTTGCACATTTGCCGTAGTCGCTGCCACCCCGCTTACTGGGAGTAATTTAATAGGAACCCCGTTTGCCGCATCATATTCTGCGGTTCCGATAGAAACATATCCGATCGCATTAGGATTTCCTGCTACAGTTTTAATACCTTGTTGGTTATCGCCAATGACAACTTGAGCTTTGATATCGGAATTTTTCAGCTTGAAATAATGGGTAAATAGTTCCAAAGTAGAGCGTCCTTCAGCTTTATTCACAACCGTAATAGGAGCATCTTTACCCTTGAGTTCCTGCCAGTTTTTAATCTTTCCTGTATAGATATCAACCACTTGGCGATCGCTCAAGGACTGCACCGGATTATCCTTATGGAGAATAATACTCACGCCATCGCTCGCAATGGGAAACGCTTGCAGGTCTTTTTCTTGATCCTTGAGAGCGCGAGACACCATACCAACGTCAGCGAGTCCTTGACTAGCATCAGCAATTCCCCGCGAGGAACCTCCCGTCTGTACATCCACCCGTACCCCAGAATGCTCCGCTTCAAAACGCTTACCAATCTCAGCCGCAAGGGGGGCGACTGTACTCGATCCCGTTAAAACCAGTTTTCCCTGTAGTTTATCGCTTGATGGCGTTGCAGTTTTGGGAGAGTTACTACAAGATTGCAGCCAAAAGCAAGCAGCTAAACCAATCGAAAGCGGTGCCAGAGTTCGCAATTTATTCACAAGCAAAATACCAATTAATCAAATGAAAGTAAACAACAACCAAGGCTAATTACTTTCCCAGCATTAACGCCTTGAACGTCGGGAGCCAAACAATAAAGGACAGCTTTACCGTCTCGCGTCGCCGTAACAAAACCTTCCTTTCGCAAGATTTTTAAATGATGGGATAACAAACTTTGCTCTAATCCCAAAACAGCATTGAGTTCTTTAACGTGCTTTGGTTCCTCCATCAGGAGTTGCAAAACAGCTAACCGCGTTGTATCCGCCAACACTTTTAACTTGCGAGCGCAAAAAGTTTGAGATGAGACATCGGTGAGGTTCACTACTCATCCTCCCTCTGAGTTGAACGGCTATTGATATGAAATTATATTCATATCTTG
>DATNQB010000033.1 GCA_036702875.1 Oculatellaceae cyanobacterium
TACTTCTACTAATACTATTTCTAGATTACCGAAGTAGAAACAACTGCTATTCAATAGCAGTTGTTTCTACTTCAATAAAATACTCATACAGTAGAAATCAAAAAAATTTCTTCCTTCACAATGAATTAACCCTGCTTTTTACGGGGAGTGGTTAGGGGGTGGGGTTTTACCCATCTGTATTAATTTGAGCAATTAGCGATTTTAGTGTTTCTTCTGCTACATCAACAGCAACTTGGCAAGTTCCCGCATTAGCATGACCGCCACCGCCATACTTTAACATCAATTCACCAATATTTGTTTGAGAACTGCGATCAAAAATTGACTTACCAACTGCATAAACTATATTTTGTTTCTTCAGTCCCCACATTACGTGTATAGAGATATTGCAGTCAGGGAACAACGCATAAATCATAAAGCGATTCCCTGCATAAATTACCTCTTCATTTCTTAAATCTAAAACAACTAACTTGCCATAAACAGTTGAACATCTTTTGATTTGCTCCTTGAATTTTTCTTCTTGTTCAAAGTAAAGTTCAACTCTTTCTTTGACATCAGGCAGAGTGAGAATTTCATCAATACTGTGATTTTTACAGTATTCAATTAAGTGCATCATTAAGTTATAGTTGGAGATTTGAAAATCTTTAAATCTCCCTAAACCTGTCCTAGCATCCATGATGAAATTTAATAGTACCCAGCCTTGAGGATGTAAAACTTCATCCATAGCAAATTTGGCTGAGTCAGCTTTATCAACCGCTACCATCATCTCGTGAGAAATTTCGGGAAATTTATCTTTTCCACCAAAATAATCATAAACAACCCTAGCTGCTGAGGGAGCGTTTGGATCAATAATGTAGTGTTCTTTAACGTCAGGGTTTCTGATAGTTTCACTTAAATGGTGATCGAATGCTAAACCAACGCCTTTTACATAAGGTAAATTAGTAGTAATATCTTGATTTGTAATTTCAATTTTGCCATCCTGCATATCTTTGGGATGAACAAACTTTATTTCATTAATTAGGTCTAAGCTTTTTAATAAAACTGCACAAACAAGACCATCAAAATCACTTCTAGTAACTAATCTATATTGTTTGTCGGTGAGTTGCATAGAATTTTTCCCCTAAACAGAATTTTGAGAAAGCATTGCTTAAATAGCTTTCCAATTAATTGTAAAACAGGCATGACAAAATGCCCTTAACTTAGTTTTCCCCAATCTCGGCTTGAATCAACACTTATAAGTAGAGTAATCTGAGTCATTGATAATTGATAATTGATCATTGTTAATTGATAAGCTATGTCTGCAACTGAACCATTAACTTCCAATCCTCAAGCTGCGATCGCCAATTCTCAACCTCCACTTGCAGGAAAAACTATTTTGGTTACCCGATCAGCAGGACAATCAAACCAATTTAGCGATCGCCTGAAGCGAGAAGGCGCTACAGTGATTGAAATGCCTACTTTAGAAATTGGTCATCCTTCTAGCTGGGAAGCATTGGATAGTGCGATCGCTAACCTCAACAGTTTCGACTGGCTAATTCTCACTTCCGCCAATGGCGTAGAGTATTTCTTTGAAAGACTAGGGGCGCAAGGTATATATACTTATGCCTTAGCTAATCTTAAAATTGCCGTAGTTGGTAGGAAAACAGCCGCGTATCTCAAACAGCATGGCTTACAAGCTGATTTTATTCCGCCAGATTTTATAGCAGATTCCTTAGTAGAACACTTTCCAGAACAATTAGCAGGTAAAAAAGTTTTGTTTCCGAGAGTGGAAACAGGCGGGAGAGAAGTTTTAGTTAAAGAATTAACCGCTAAAGGTGCAGAAGTGATCGAAGTAGCAGCTTATGAGTCTCGATGTCCGCAGGAAATCGCACATGACGCTTTAGATGCACTTCAGCGCCAGCAAGTAGATATAATTACCTTTGCTAGTTCCAAAACAGTCAAGAATTTTTATCAGTTAGTAGAAGCTGCTGGCGGTGTCTCCTTAAAGCCTGTGGCGATCGCTTCAATCGGTCCTCAAACCTCAGAAACTTGCCATGAGTTACTAGGCAAGGTAGACGTAGAATCACGCGAATATACATTAGAGGGATTAACCCAAGCCATCATCCAATGGGCGCAACCCTTAAATAGAGTTTAATTATTTTGAGATAAATAGATTGGCATAATTAAACCTAGAATTAAAATCAGTCACAGTTGACAGTTAACAATTGACTGATTATTGTTAATTGTTAATTGTTAATTGTTAATTGTTGTTGAAACGTATAATTGGACTTACTGGCGGAATTGGCACTGGCAAGAGTACAGTTTCTAATTATCTTACCGAGCGCCATTTGCCAGTTTTTGATGCAGACATTTACGCCAGAGTTGCTGTACAACCAGGTTCAGCAATACTGAGTCAGATTGCTGCACGATATGGCGGTAGTATTTTACTACCGGATGGAAGTTTAAATCGGCAACGTTTGGGCGAGATTGTATTTAATAACCCAGATGAGCGTAGCTGGTTAGAGCAGCAAATTCATCCTTATGTGCGTCAGCGTTTAGAAAATGATTTGAACTCGATATCTCAACCAGATGCGACAGTAGTAATGGTAATACCGTTATTGTTTGAAGCTAGAATGACTGATTTAGTTAACGAGATTTGGGTGGTGTATTGTTCACCTACACAACAACTAGAAAGATTGATAGAACGCGATCGCTTAAATTTAGCACAAGCGGAAGCGAGAATTAACAGCCAAATGCCCTTACAAGAAAAATGCGATCGCGCCGATGTAGTTTTGTATAATACATCTACACTACCAGCTTTGCTCAAACAAGTAGATTTAGCTTTAAAATTGCCTGCATCCAAAAGTTAAACAAAGGCGAAACCAAAGCTACCAGTTATAGAAACGGAAAGCCTTTGTTTTCTACAAAAAACAAGCTGGTGACGGGATTTGAACCTGCGACCGGCTGATTACAAATCAGCTGCTCTACCACTGAGCTACACCAGCACGATTAATCATTATAGCGAAGTTTAACGAATTTGCAATAGACAAACAGATTTTTATTTAAATTAATCACACTGATGCCGTTATTGCTATCAATCGTTTGTCTATTATGCCATGCTTGGCTGGTTCTACTAAATATTTTTGCAACCTGTACAAAAATCCTGTGATCTGCGCTATTATTTATGGCGATACAAATAGCGGTATTCCGACCGAATAACCGGAGTATAAGGAGAGCGTTTGATGCGTCTGTGGCAAAAAATTACTCAAGTAGTAGCACCCGCTCAGTTGAGAGCAAGGCTGTTCAGTTTGCTAAAGCCAAGTTCCCTTAAGGGGTTTATGTCCTTGTTTTTAGTGGGGGTGAGTTTGAGTGTGGCGATCGCATCTTGCTCCCCAAATAACTCCAACACCGCTAATACCTCTGGTGGTAATTCCAGCCCTGGTGCGAAAACAGGAGATCTTCAGTTAACCCTCGTCTCCTACGCCGTTACCCGTGCTGCATACGAAAAAATCATTCCTGAGTTTACAGCGAAGTGGAAACAGGAACACAACCAAAATGTTACCTTCAATCAAAGCTACGGTGGATCTGGTTCCCAAGCTCGTGCAGTAGTTGATGGCTTGGAGGCAGATGTTGTCGCCTTAGCATTAGCACTTGATACCAATAGAATTGAGAAGGCTGGTTTGATTCAACCTGGCTGGGAAAAAGAAGCACCTAATGGTTCAATTTTGACCAAATCTGTCGCTGCTTTAGTCACCCGTGAGGGCAATCCCAAAGGAATTAAAACCTGGGAAGACTTAGCAAAAGATGGTGTAAAAGTGATTACCGCTAACCCCAAAACTTCTGGTGGTGCGCGTTGGAATTTCTTAGGTATATGGGGCGCAGTCACACGAACCGGAGGTGACGATGCCAAAGCTCAGGAATTTACAACTAAAGTCTTTAAGAATGTCCCTGTGCTACCTAAAGACGCTCGTGAAGCCAGCGATGTCTTTTTCAAACAAGGTCAGGGAGATGTCTTAATTAACTATGAAAATGAAGTAATTTTAGCTGCACAGAACGGTCAGAAACTTCCTTACGTTGTACCTGATGTTAACATCTCCATCGACAATCCCATCGCAGTTGTAGATAAAAATGTTGAGAAACACGGCACTAAAGAAGTTGCAGAAGCATTTGTTAAGTTTCTCTACACGCCTGAAGCGCAACGAGAATTTGCCAAAGTAGGCTTCCGACCTGTAGATCCGACAGTTGCAGAAGAAGTAGCTAAACAGTATACCCCAATCAAAACTCTCTTTACTGCCCAAGATTTAGGGGGTTGGGACGAAATACAGCAGAAATTCTTCGATGACGGGGCAATTTTTGACAAAATTCAGGCGGCTGGCTAATCAGGGACGAGGGAGGAGAGAGGAGTAATTTATTACTATTTCCGATTCCCTATTCCCTTTTTTTGAAGTCTACCGATATTTAGAAATTTATCTTTCATAGTTTCCTATGGCTGTATCTGCTCCTCACAAACCTACTCCTATTTGGCAAAGCCCATTTCGCCAACTCAGTAAGCTTTCTTGGCCTTGGCGGATTACCTTGGGGTATCTCACGCTGATGCTATTTCTACCTGTATCAGCACTGCTATTGAAAGCTAGTACTGAGAATCCAGTTAACTTCTGGAGAATTGCTACTACTCCTGTAGCTCTTGCCACATACGATGTCACCTTTGTGACAGCATTCATTGCTGCTTTAATCAACGGAGTCTTCGGGTTTTTAATTGCTTGGGTTTTAGTTCGCTACGATTTCCCTCTAAAGCGATTTATTGATGCAGCAATTGATTTACCCTTTGCTTTACCCACCTCTGTTGCTGGTTTGACTTTGGCAACAGTCTATAGCGATAACGGCTGGATCGGCTCATTGTTAGCTCCTTTGGGAATTAAAGTAGCATTTACACGCTTAGGGGTAGCTGTAGCAATGCTATTTATCTCTTTGCCTTTCGTTGTCAGAACATTACAACCTGTGTTGCAACAACTGGAAAAGGAGATTGAAGAAGCTGCTTGGTCTTTAGGAGCCTCTCAATGGCAAACGTTTTGGCGTGTAGTTTTGCCGCCGTTAATGCCAGCATTTTTAACAGGTATCGCACTAGGGTTTTCCAGAGCAGTTGGCGAATACGGTTCGATTGTAATTGTTGCTGCCAACGTTCCTTTTAAGGACTTAATCTCATCTGTGCTGATTATTCAACGGTTAGAACAGTACGACTATAGTGGTGCAACCGTTATAGGAACAGTTTTGTTAGGAATTTCCTTATTAATTCTATTAGTAATTAATCTTTTACAAAGTTGGGGGCGACGTTATGAACTCTGATTTAGCGGGGCATTCTTTCTATTCACAATCACCAGATTCTCAGCCATCAAAGAAAGCAAAAGAACATGGCTGGGTGAAAGTAGTTTTGATTGCTGTGGCGCTGGCGTACCTTTTCTTAATACTATTCATTCCCTCCATCAACGTCTTTGCACAAGCCTTTAAAGAAGGGTTTAACCCTTTTTTCGCTAACCTGACAGAGCCTAATTTTCTTCATGCCATAAAACTTACAATCATAATCGCCCTAGTTGTCGTCCCGATAAATACAGTATTTGGACTTTGTGCAGCTTGGGTAATTGCACGGCATCAATTTAGAGGTAGAACCTTTCTAATTAGCCTTTTAGACATTCCCTTTGCAGTTTCTCCAGTCGTAGCTGGATTGATGATTGTATTGCTCTACGGGCGCAATGGCTGGTTTGGCTCACTATTAGAAGCAGCAAACATTAAAATCATTTTTGCTACCCCTGCAATGATTCTGGCAAGTGCTTTTATCACCCTGCCGTTTGTCGCCCGCGAAGTAATTCCAGTTTTAGAAGAAGCTGGTTCAGATCAAGAAGAAGCAGCTAAAACATTAGGCGCTAACGATTGGCAAATATTCTGGCGCGTCACCCTGCCTAATATTAGTTGGGGTTTGCTATACGGTGTAATTTTGACCAATGCTAGAGTCATGGGTGAGTTTGGTGCAGTTTCAGTTGTTTCTGGTAATATCACTGGTAAAACTCAAACTCTGCCACTTTTTGTTGAGGAAGCTTACAAGCAATACCAAACTCAGGCTTCTTTCTCAGCCGCAGTTTTGCTTGCGGGTTTGGCATTTATCACCCTCGTACTCAAAGAAATACTAGAGAATAAAACCAAAATCAAAGAGATTGAATAGAAGTAGGGGCGGGTTTAATTTATCTTTTTGTAGGATACCTAGATTTAGGTAAACCCGCTCCTACAAAAAGATTTATTATCACCATAAATAGGAAAGGGCCAGAATTGTTTATTAAACTTCTGGATCTTCTTTATTTCAACCAACTAATTAGCGTCACATCCTCCTTATCTGTAAAATACTGCTATTGAGACTAACATGAAACATCAAAACAGTAACAATATCTCAGATAGTCAATTAGAAACTTCTGATATTAGCCAGAAAGCAACAACAGCTAACTTTAAGCAAAACAATACAAGAACTAAAACTCGCCTTAGAGTTCGTATTCCCAATCATTACCGTCAGGAACCAGTAATTTCGCGCTTGATTTCTCAGCATGGTTTAACAGTCAATATTGCCGCAGCTATATTAGGAGCAAATGGCAGAGATGATGGTTGGTTTGACCTAGAAATTAGCGGCACTGTCCAACAAATTAGCAGCGCTCAAATTTATCTCAATGACTTAGATCTAGAAGTCTTGTCTGAGCCTAAAAATCAAGCATATTGCTGGTAATCAGTACTTGCTTTTATCAGCTGTTTTGAAATTAACAAAGAAGAAAATATGACAAATGCTATAGACAATAGACCAACCAAAATCCGCATCAAAATTCGCATTCCCAAAAATTTTCAAGAAGAACCAGTGATCTCGCGCCTAGTTTCTGCACACGGCGTAACCGTTAATATCGCAGGAGCATTACTAGGAGCGAATGCCAGGGATGATGGCTGGTTTGACCTAGAACTACTAGGCACAACAAGTCAAATTCAGAGTGCCTTACTTTACTTAGAAGAACTTAAATTAGAAATTTGGAGTCAATCAAATATCGAGGAAGATGCGTGGTAAAAATTTTGGATACGATGATTTGAAATTTTAGATTAATTATCCAAAATCAAAATATCAAATCTCGCACAGATTCACGCCATGCTACTTTCAATCGCCCAGCGAGCTAGTTCTGTACGATTATGTAAACCAGTTTTTCCTAACATATTCGACACATGACTTTCAATAGTTCGTTGGCTAACATTCATCAAATCTGCGATGTCTTTATTTGCCAAGCCTCGCGCCACAAACTGAACTACTTTTAGTTCAGTCGGAGTTAATTCAACAGAAGCAGGAACTTGAATTTTAGGATTTGCTTCTGCTCCTTTGTTAGGCTGCTGCATTAAGCGGTTGGCTTGTTTGAGGGATGATTCTACTTGCGCCACCAGTTCTTCTGGCTCAAACGGCTTCACCATGTACACATCTGCGCCTGTGCTAAGACCTTTGACTCGATCTTGGCTTTGACCCTTAGCAGAAAGAAACAGCACTGGAATCCAGCTTATACGCGCATCTTGTCTAATATGCTCAACTAGAGCATATCCGTCCATCTCTGGCATCATTACATCACAAATAATCATGTCGGGAATTTCTTTGTCTAAGACCTCCAAAGCTTCCCGACCATTTTCTGCTGTGATGACTTCATACCCTTTAAATACAAGGTAGTCCTGAACTAACAAGATCAGGTTAGGGTCATCATCAATTAGCAGCAGTCGTTTGTGATCTTTTACACCATTGTCTTTCATGTTGTAATACTGGCTACGCCTGCATCAATAAAGTTAGTCAATTCTGTTAATCAGTATTATCCGCAAGATCTATATAAGCTCTTTGAGCTACTATATCCAGTGTCTGTACAGGTAGAACACTTAATATATAACCTTGATGAAAAAATTATAGCGTCGTACCTGTTGACCATCCATATAAATATAGTAAAGATACGGAAGATTTTAATGTAAGTACTATGTTACTGTATAAGGTTTTTGAAAAATCATTTCTGATACACACTGCAACTTAAGGGGTAGCGGTTTTAGGTAACGCACCTTTAATTTATGGAGATGTCTAATAGGGAAATTCATAGCCTTCGTTGCCTGGTTGAACCTGGGAACGAATTGAGCCATGCTTTGCCTCTCGCTGTAGCAAAGAACGACAAAATGGCATTATCAGTGCGTAAGTTTTACAATTAATTTGATTGAGGCAGTGGTGTAGGTTCTGGCAGAGGATGAGCTAAAAATGCGTATTCTTGAACAACTCTGTTGCCGATTAAATGTTCTTGGATAATTTGCTCGATTACTTGCGGGGTGACGGAGTGATACCAAACTCCATCTGGATAAACTACCATAATGGGGCCTGCGGCGCAAACTCTTAGACAGTTAGCTTTGGTGCGGAAAATGCAGTTGGGACGGTTGGCTGTCGGTTTGTCAAGTTTTAACTCTTTAAGACGCTTTTTCAAATAATTCCAAGCTTCTAAACTAACTTCTTTTGAGCAGCATTGAGGCAGTGTTTGATCAGCACAGATAAAAACGTGACGCTGAATCTGATTAAGTCCTAATGTTTGGACACAAGCTAAAAGCTGATCTTTTTCTGGATTATTACTGCTATTTAGAAGCTCTGGGCTAGATTGCTCTACTGTGTTGTCAATCATTATAAATACTAAGGCGAAATTTTTTAGCCAGCAAACTTGATTAACCTGATTAAAAATATCAGCAGTTATCAAAATATTTTCCTGATTTTCCCTATCTCAAGCCATTATTTTTGACTACACCCCCTGAAACTCAGCGTCTATTGTTATTACAGAAGGGATTGAGCGCATCTACCCTAATGATTAAGTTCGGGAACCCGTACAGCATACTTTGTTGCGATCGCACCCCTTTAAACGCTAAATTAGCACTCAGGAGTTGAGAGTGCTAATTCATTAAAGCATCAACGTGGAGAATTTTTTATGGCAGCAGTATCTCTAAGTGTATCTACAGTTAAACCACTAGCCGATCGCGTATTTGTAAAAGTAAGCGCCGCAGAAGAAAAAACCGCTGGTGGTATCCTTCTACCGGATAACGCTAAAGAAAAACCTCAAGTTGGTGAAATTGTTGCTACTGGCCCTGGTAAGCGCAACGATGACGGTTCTCGCCAAGAATTGGAAGTAAACGTTGGTGATAAAGTTCTTTACTCCAAGTATGCTGGCACCGACATCAAGCTAGGCACCGAAGAGTATGTTCTGCTATCTGAAAAAGACATTCTTGCGGTCGTTTCATAAAATTTTGAGTTCTGACTTATGAGTTTGCCAGTTAAAGAAGGCTGGCTCACACTTAAACACTCAATTCTTAATACTAATTCAAAACTCAAAACTGTCGAGGAAATATGGCTAAACGCATTATTTACAACGAAAACGCCCGTCGCGCCCTAGAAAAGGGTATGGATATTCTAGCTGAAGCAGTTGCCGTTACATTAGGCCCCAAAGGTCGTAACGTTGTTCTAGAGAAAAAGTTCGGCGCTCCTCAAATCGTTAATGATGGTGTCACCATTGCGAAAGAAATTGAGCTAGAAGATCACGTTGAAAACACTGGCGTTGCTCTAATTCGTCAAGCCGCTTCTAAAACAAACGACGCTGCTGGTGATGGTACTACCACTGCTACCGTTCTCGCTCATGCGATGGTAAAAGAAGGACTGCGGAACGTTGCTGCTGGTGCTAATGCGATCGCGCTCAAGCGTGGTATCGATAAAGCAACCCAATACTTAGTAGACCAAATCAAAGAACACGCTCGTTCTGTTGAAGATTCCAAATCTATTGCCCAAGTTGGTGCTATCTCTGCTGGTAACGACGATGAAGTCGGTCAGATGATTGCCCAAGCTATGGACAAGGTGGGTAAAGAAGGTGTGATTTCCTTGGAAGAAGGAAAATCCATGACCACCGAATTAGAAATTACCGAAGGGATGCGCTTCGATAAAGGTTACATCTCTCCTTACTTCGCTACAGATATGGAGCGGATGGAAGCTGTTTTCGATGAGCCATTCATTCTGATTACCGACAAGAAGATTGCCTTAGTACAAGATTTAGTTCCAGTATTAGAGCAAGTTGCTCGTGCTGGTCGTCCTTTGGTAATTTTAGCTGAAGATATTGAAAAAGAAGCTTTAGCAACCTTAGTAGTTAACCGTCTGCGCGGTGTACTGAATGTAGCTGCGGTTAAGGCTCCTGGGTTTGGCGATCGCCGTAAGGCTATGCTGGAAGATATCGCTATCCTCACTGGTGGTCAATTAATCACCGAAGATGCTGGCTTGAAGCTCGACAGCGCCAAGCTAGATATGCTCGGTAAAGCTCGTCGCATCACCATCACCAAAGACAACACCACCATTGTTGCTGAAGGTAACGACCAAGCTGTTAAGTCTCGTTGCGAACAAATCCGTCGTCAGATGGAAGAAAGCGATTCTTCTTATGACAAAGAAAAACTCCAAGAGCGTTTGGCTAAATTGGCTGGTGGCGTAGCAGTAATTAAAGTTGGTGCTGCTACCGAAACCGAAATGAAGGACAAGAAACTGCGCTTAGAAGACGCAATCAACGCTACCAAGGCGGCTGTTGAAGAAGGTATCGTTCCTGGTGGTGGTACAACCCTAGCTCACCTGACTCCTCAGCTAGAAACTTGGGCAAACCAAAACCTGAAGAATGAAGAATTAACAGGTGCTTTGATTGTTTCCCGCGCTTTGGCTGCTCCTCTGAAGAGAATTGCTGAAAACGCTGGTCAAAACGGTGCAGTTATTGCTGAACGAGTCAAAGAAAAAGACTTCAACGTTGGCTTCAACGCTGCTAGCAACGAATTCGTTGATATGTTTGAAGCTGGTATTGTTGACCCTGCTAAGGTAACTCGTTCTGCACTACAAAACGCTGCTTCTATTGCTGGCATGGTGTTGACTACCGAGTGTATCGTTGTTGACAAGCCAGAACCAAAAGATGGCGCTCCTGCTGGTGCTGGCGCTGGTATGGGCGGCGACTTCGATTATTAATCTTAATCTAAGGTGGGTTTTGCCCACCTAAATAAAATAGCTGCTTCCAAAATTTGGAGGCAGCTATTTTTTCATACAAAAATATCAAACAAAAGGAGATTACTAACATTTGGTTCATGTAGGGGCGGGTTGCACAGTATCTTATTGGTAATTGCAGGATGTATGTCAACCCGCCCTGCTAAATATATCGGGGCAATAAATAGAATTTTAATAGGATTTTTTAGGTGTTAGGGCGGGTTTATTCCAATTTTTTATTAAAACTATACGGTATCTGTCAACCCGCGCCTACAAAATATATCTGGATAATATATATGATTTTTATGGCGCTTAGTTTTGGGGTTTGTGCGGGCTGATTTCAATTTTTAGCCATAATTATAGGAAATCTGTTAACCCGCCTCTATAAAATATATCGGGATGATAAATTTTAGCACGTTAACGTTTCATCTGATTTTTCGGAAGGTAAAATAGATGCTACTTCTTGCAATAGTTCATCTTGTTCTTGTCTAAGTGTTTCAAGTCGCTTTGCAATTTCAATCAACCTTTGCTGCTTATCTTTTTCAATTTCAACTATCTCAGAAGTAGTATCGGGCAAAGCTAAAGTTTCAGCATTATTAGTAGTTACATCTTTTTTAAAGACTAAACCGAGCGCCTTCCATAAATATTGAAAACTAACTTTTAAGGTAACAAAAATTAACTTAAACGGTGCAAGTAATAGAGAACGACTAGCCACTTCAATTAATTGACCAATAAGTTTGATTAAGTTGAGTGCGATCGCAACTACCACTATAAAAATAGCAAAACTCCACACTGGATGATTACTCCCCCAAACCAGTATCTGAACTAGCTTGAAGACTGCGGGATGAGATTGCAGCCATTGATCGGCAGAAGATGCGATCGCTCTTTGAATGGGATCGGACATGACATTAACTAATGTGTAGTGGTTAGCTATCTTTCTGTATAGAAATATTACTTATCTAAGTTGATACACGAGCGATCGCTCTTAATAAGTTTTGTATCTTATGATAATTCGATCCCTGCTTAACGGGGAAAACTAAAGTAAATCTTCAAGGCTACTTGAACAAGCTTATAAAAACTTTTATTAAAGGAAGTTCTGACATAATGAATGCTAGCGATCTCCTCAAGCTTTACGCAGAAGGCAACAGAGACTTTTCTGGTGTTGACTTGAATGGTGCAGACCTCAGTGGCGTTAGTCTTATTGGGGTAAACCTTAGAGAAGCTAACCTGATAGGGGTTAATTTTTCTCGTGCTACTCTCACTAATTCAGATCTTAGCCACGCCCAACTCAACTGGGCTAACATGAATTTTGTCAAAATGAGTTCTGCCAAACTGGTAGATGCAGACTTAACTAAAGCCAATTTATTGGGGGCTTTAATGTTGAAGTGCAAATTACCAGGGGCTAGACTGAGTGGCGCTAATCTCAGAGATGTTAACTTGCGGGGTGCTAACTTACGGGAAGTAAATTTCAGTAGTGCTTTTCTACAACGAATAAATCTGCGAGAAGCCAATCTCAGTGGTGTTAACTTCAATTGGGCTAATCTTGACGAAGCAAGACTTAGCGGCGCTAAGTTGTATGGAGCATCATTTTATGGCGCTAACTTTAGCAGAACTTTTTTAAGAGATTTAGATCTTAGTGGTGCTGATTTACAGGGAGTTAATTTTAGCGAAGCTAGAATGGGCGGTGCTAACTTAGAAGGCGCTAATTTGGTAGCTGCCGATCTTAGGGAAGCGCATTTGCGACTGGTTAATCTTAAGGGTGCAGATTTAACAGGAGCGAACTTATCCAAAGCTTATTTAGATCAAACAAATATGACTTGGATTAATTTAACTAAAGCTGATTTAACTGATGTTGATTTAAGCAAGGCAACTATTAAGGGAGCAACTTTTAATGGTGCTGAACTAACAAACACTATTTTTCCTTCTGATGGGGAAAACTTTGAAGTGAAAAAAGCTTCTTGAGCATCAGCTAGTGCTATTTCAACACAATAGCTATTAATTATGGTTGGTGCAGAAGCGACTTTGCCATAAAACAGAAAGCTTTTGGCAGTGTATGGCATGGAAATAGCTTTGCTAAAATAGGAGGAGGCAATATTGTGCCAATTTCTGCTCTACAGATTAACATCACATTGGCGTAGCGAGATATTTCTTTAATAAAATTAATGTCTGTCTTAGAACGTATACGTAAATATTTCTGAAGTTATACATCAAAATATACGAGATCGTATGTGTACAGGGTTTATATTCAAGCAATCACCTATCTAAGGTCATTGCATGGATAATGCCAACCAGACGTGGCAAGCTTGGGCGAGATACCAAAGCTCCTTAGCCTTTGACCAAAATTCTCTTTTTGATGATTTAGGCGTTAGCTTGATTTCTCCAAGCTTAGACGTTTCACCACTGCTAGATATAAAATCCGAATCCGTCACCGAAGTAGCTAATGCTGCAAAGCTGATGACGATCAAAAGCAGCAGTGTTGATTCATTACTAAGTGATAATACTACCCGTTCTGATAGCAGAGATAGTCAATTAACAGTTAACAGCAATATTAGCTTCTCAGCTAATACTCAGCCGGAGTCAGAGCCTCTACGCCCTGGAGAACCGAGGTATGAAATAGAACCTACATTCAGGGAAGAGGCAATAGCAGATACATCACAAGCAGACGCGACAACTAAGACATTATTAGGTGGTTATAGATGGGGTAATCCAGCTACGATTAGCTACAGTTTCTATAACGGTGGCGGATACTATGGCTCTGAAGTAGTTCAGTCACTCAGTACAGCAGTAATTAATAATATTCGCACTGTCCTAGAAACGGTTATCGAACCACTGATTAATGTTAATTTCGTCGAAGTAGCGGATTCAGCCAGCAACTATGGTCAACTCCGCTATATGTTCTCGAATATGGATAATTCGGGTAGTTATGCCTACGCATATTACCCATTTGATGATATTAACCCCAGATCTGGCGACGTACATTTTAACCCAAACTACGAAAATAGTTCAGTTAATCGGTTTGGTGGCAGCCCTGGGAATCACGGTTATACAACTATCATCCACGAAACATTACACGCTTTAGGTTTAAAGCACCCAGGCGACTACAATGGCACTGGTGCTGGAACTGGACCATTTTTGCCGTACGGACAGGATAACCTTTCTAATACGGTGATGACCTATAACTTTGCAGGGAACTCACCTGCTTCCATGATGCCTTATGACATTAAGGCATTGCAATATCTTTACGGAGCCAAAGCTAATAACGCATCAGATAGTGTTTACACCTTCAACTCTGTTAACGGGTACGCCTTAAGCGGTACGCAGTTTGGAAGTACCAGCACTCCGATGAGGCTAAGTATATTTGATGCAGGTGGTACAGATACATTTGATTTGTCCGCTTTAGCATCTAATGCTTCTGGTTACCGCTTTGATTTAACCAACGGTGGTTTTATCACCACTCAAAGTGCTTATAACGGTAGTTCATACCAAGCATTAAGTGATGCCAGTGGAGCTTCCTACCAAACTACCAGCTTTGGTACAGCTTTAGCGTACAATCCATTACTATCACCCTACAACTCCTCATCGTTCAACACATTAATTGAGAATTTAGTCAACTCTAGTAGCAACGATCTGATTATTGCTAATAGTGCAGCTAATAAATTCGGTGGCTATACTGCTGGACGCTTTGTAGGTAGCGATACCATCCAAGGAACGAACGCTCTGGATATTCTTGACTTAGCTGGTTATAGTGCTTCTAACGTTACCCAAACACAAAGCGGAAATAATTTGGTGCTGGGATTAGGGTCTAATGGTTCTGTCACCATTACAGATTATTATCTTGCCCCAAGTAGCGATCGCATCAACCTATTGTTTGGTAGTACAACACCTACAACAGGCAATACCTTTACCAATCCCAATAATATCACTATCCCTAGTTCTGGCGCGGCGACACCATATCCATCTAATATTACAGTTTCAGGGCTGCAAGGAAATATCGCCAATCTCCAAGTAACTCTTAACGGGACTTAAACAAACACTACTAAAGAAAATGCTTATAATTTAAATAGGGTAAAGATTTCACGTCGAGTAATCCTTATGAAGGAAACCACACCCTCCGCCATGCCGCCTTGCTTTGAGAAATGGTGTAGTAGGTTCGATGA
>DATNQB010000034.1 GCA_036702875.1 Oculatellaceae cyanobacterium
AAACCTAAGCCCAAAAAAACGGGTAATCAGAGGTACTCATGACCATTGGAGCCTTATTACTGAGGAGCCGTGTGAGGTCGAAAGTCTCATGCACGGTTTTGAAGACGAGTGGTTCTCGTGAGGGAATCGCTTAGTTTAACACGTCTGGGTTTAGCGCGGACAATTATTCATGAGCCAATTTTGCTGTTACTAGATGAACCTGTTTCAGGATTAGATCCCATTGCGCGAATGCAGTTCCGCGAAATTATCAAAGTATTGCAAGAAGCTGGGATGACAATTCTTATTTCCTCTCATGTACTGAGTGACTTAGCAGAACTTTGTACCTCAGTGGGAATTATGGAATTAGGTTATTTAGTGGAAAGTGCTAGTTTAAAAGAACTTTACCAACGCTTTAGTCGCCAACAAATATACTTATCTACTTTAAGTAATCTTGATTTGCTGAAAGCAGAACTAAAAAAACACTCCTTAGTAGCAAAGTGGGAAGTAATATCGGCACAGCGTATGCGGATTGATTTTACTGGCAATCAACAAGATAGTGCAGAGTTTTTGCGATCGCTTGTTACTGCTGGTATTCCTTTAACAGAATTCCACTGCACTCAAGAAGATTTAGAAATAATTTTCCTGAAGCTAGGTCATCAGCAAGCTTCCTGAATTGTTTGATTAAGAAAGTTTTAATTAAGGACAAATTTTATGAATTTATCTTTGCTAGATCGAATTGGTGATTGGAATCCACAGCTATTTAGAGAAATCAAAGGGAGACTTAGACCCCGCAATTTAACTATTGCAGTAGCAATTTCCTTAGTAGGTCAACTGCTACTAATGATGGCTCTAGTTAGTGAGCTTCCTTTTGAGATTGCCGTAGACAAACTTCTAAATCGCTATTGTACTGGCAATCGCGATCCTTATAGTGGTAATCGAGGATGCCTCTTTGGTGCCGTCGGTAGTGTTGTGATTGACTGGCAGTTATGGTCTTTAAATGCCTTCATCTGGCTAAGTATAATTGGCATTTTTGTTTTGTTGGTGGCTGGCAGTTATGTGTTAATCAGCGACTTGTCACGGGAAGAACAGCGTGGCACGCTTAACTTTATCCGCCTAAGTCCTCAATCTACTCAAACTATCTTGACTGGAAAACTGCTAGGAGTGCCAATTTTGCTTTATGTCGTTGCAGGTTTAGCAGTTCCTTTGCATTTGTGCTTAGGGTTAGTAGCGAACATTCCTTTAAGTCTGATTTTCAGCTTCTACTGCATTTTTGTTGCCAGTTGTTTGTTCTTTTACAGTGTATCTCTGCTAATTGCTTTAGTCAGTCATAAACTTGGTGCTTTTCAAGCTTTTTTAGGCAGTGGGAGTCTGCTAATGTTTCTCTGGAAGACGATAAATATCAGACAATATAGCTACAATGTTTTTGATAATTCAGCCGACTGGTTGATGTTATTTAACCCCTCATTTTTTCTGCCTTATCTAACTGCTTCCAGTTCCATACCTTCAGATTTGTTGCGCGGGTTTAAGCTTAATGACTTAAATTTATTGGATTGGTTTTACCTACCTGTAGGTGGTAGTGCTTGGAGTGCTACCAGCTTTATGCTGCTGAATTATGGTTTATCGACTTATTTGGTTTGGCAAGCGCTAAAGCGTTGCTTCCACAACCCCAGCAGCACTATTTTAAGCAAACGACAAAGTTATCAGTTGACGGCTTTCTTTACAGTGATGATAGTAGGATTTTCTTGGCAACGACCAGAGTCGAACAGTCATTTAGAAACTTTCTTTTTAAATTTTGGTTTCTTGGGCGTATTTAATCTACTGCTGTTTCTTGGTTTGATTGCAGCTTTGAGTCCACAACGGCAAGCTGTACAAGATTGGGCGCGTTACCGACATCAAAATTCATCTTCCCGCAAAGGAATATTGCAGGATTTAATTTGGGGTGAAAAAAGCCCTGCAATAGTTGCAATAGGAATAAATTTGGCAATTTCAGCAGTCATGCTAATATCTTGGGCGCTTTTCTCGGCTGCGAGTGATTATAAGCGGGCATCGCTTTTGAGTGTGGTGCTAAGTATAAATGTGATCTTGATTTATGCTGGTATAACCCAAATCATGCTGCTGATGAAGACACCAAAACAGGGAATTTGGGCTGCTAGTACAGTGAGTGGATTAATTATACTTCCACCAATTATTTTGCAAGTGCTATCTATTGAACCAGACAAGCAACCTCTTTTGTGGTTGTTTTCTGCTTTTTCATGGGCTGCTGTTAAAGAAGCAAGTACAACCGCAGTATTGATGGCTGTTTTAAGCCAGTGGCTAGGATTAACTTTGTTGGGGTTACAGTTAAGGCGACAACTACAAAAAGCGGGTGAGTCTCATACAAAATACCTGTTGGGAGGATGTACACTGCCTACAGGCTAGTTTAAAAAATAGCAGTTATCGGTAGGGGTGGGTTCAGAAAAACTTAGGTATCCTACAAAAATTTAAATTCAACCCGCCCCTACTTTTCAATTTGCTTGGATTGTTTAAGTTTGACATCTACAACTTGCCATAAACTTTACATATAGCAGTAGCCAAATAGGTTAGGAAATGATAAATTGCTGAGACATTGGGGAACATTAGCTTTTAAAAAAGCTAACTGCTAAAAGCTAACCGCTAACTGCTATAAAAGTGCTATAACTACTTTTTAAGTGCTTTTTTTACCAAGTCGGGAATTTGAGAAGGACGCTTTGATACAGAGATTTTCGCGTGTTTAAAAGCAGTAGTTTTTTCATTAATTGTAGTTTCCTCGTTCGTTGGGGTTGATAGATAATAATTCTTCAGAAATTTGAAATTTCTTAAATTTTTGTCTGCTGGTGTATGAATGCCGACAAAGTAAGTAATAACAGGTTTTTTAACGTTGCTGGCAATGAATTCTGCTAGGGCTTGTTCGTTAGGGTAGCTGCTGTGGCTTACTAAGACTATAACTTTAGTATGTTGATCTTTATCTAAAATTTCTAACCATTGATAAAAATCCGAGCCAATAATCGTATCACTACCTAAATTAACTACTATTGATTGTCCGATACCTGCTTGTGTTAATTCCCAAGCAACTTCGTAGTTAAGGGTATCACTGTTACTAATCAAAGCTACTGATCCATGTGTGTAAAATTCGCTGTTATAGGTTCCAAGTAAAATTTTTTCTGGAATAATCACGCCGGAAGTATTTGGGCCAATAATGAGCGTATCAGTTGTTTCTACTTTTCTAAGCAGAGACACCATATCGAGTGGAGGTATGCCACCAGTGACGATAATAATTTGTTTTATACCAGATGCGATCGCTTCCTTGGCTGAATCAATAGCGCTGTAAGGTGGCACAAAGATAATTGTCGCGTCCACTTGCCCCACCGCTGACAAGGCTTGCTCTACAAGGTCAAATACAGGAATATCATCAACTAACTGCCCTCCATCACCAGGACTAATCCCAGCCACTACATTCGTGCCATAAGCTTTCATCTGAGCAGTGTAGAGTGAACTATTAGGTTCTTTTATGCCCTGTACGATAATTTGGCTGTCGGGCTTCAAGTGCATTTTTATTTACCTACAAGATTTTTTGTAATGGGTTAATTTTAATAATTATTATTAAAATTAACTACTGATTAAAAGAATTTAGTTTTTTTTAGTTACTGGTTTAGCTAAAGAGATAGTTTTGGCGATCGCTTCATCCAAGCTCTTGTTAATATAAATCGGCGACTTGTCCAAATTATCACTAGAAAAGTTAATTTCACTACCGAGAAAACGAACAACAATTTGAGGGCTAATAACTGGGTAGTTTGCATTTTTTGTAGAGGTAGAAGACTGTAAATATCCCCTAATTACATCTACTATTTCTTCCAGTAAGGTTTCATTAATTATAATATTTATAAGGATAATTTTTACGCCTTTAGCTTGGTTGATTTGTTCCAATGCCCGTTTTAAAAGTACAGAAATAGCTGGATAAAATCTTGATTTTGGCTGATTAATAATCAAACATAGATTAGGTTTACCACCGCTTTGATAAAGTAAATCTAGAGTAGCGATCGCCATGCCATTGCCACTACAAATAATGGCAATATTTCCTTCTCGTCCCAAGTTAAGTCTATTTATTTGAGCATCAATACTTGTTTCTTCAGATAACAAAGTTTTTTCCTGTTGTTGACCAGGTATAAAAGCCTTGCTTTTACTTGCCTCTACTTCAACAGAATTGATGGTAGTAGATGGCAAAAATAAAGGTATATTTGAGCTAAAAGCAGGGGTGTTCCGATTAATAATTTTTGATGCTAGTGCGGGTATGTCTGGATGACGACCCAAGGCATGATCGTTGACGACAATTTTGCCATCCAAAGCCATTACTTCCTTGGTGGAACTAATCCCCAATGGATTAATTTCTACCAAATCTAAATCTTTTTGGATAAATAAGTGGTACATTTTTTCAAAAATGTCACCTACTGAGCGAATGAGTGTTCCCTGAAGCCCCATTTTGATCGCTAGACGGCGTGCATAGAATGGTGAGAATTCTTGATCGACTACAACTTGTTGCAGATTTTGAATTACTGCTTCGATGTCGATACCACCTTGTGACGAACCTAATAGCACAGGGCGTTGAACACTCGCATCTAGCACTACTGCTAGATAAAGTTCCCG
Organism: Oculatellaceae cyanobacterium; assembly: GCA_036702875.1. Classification (GTDB taxonomy): domain Bacteria; phylum Cyanobacteriota; class Cyanobacteriia; order Cyanobacteriales; family PCC-9333; genus Crinalium. The sequence continues at coordinate 4,639 of DATNQB010000034.1, forward strand.
ATCCGCGTCGTATTTTGCCTCTGCTAATAAAACTTTGGGATACTCACCCAAAATTGGCAAACTAAAAATTGTCCTTGCGCTGGCGATCGCATCTATAGTATTTTCTACAAACCTGACACCACCAGCCCTTCCACGCCCTCCAGCACGCACCTGAGACTTGAGGACAACCGGATAGGGAAGCTGTAAACTTTTGATATCGCTAGGATGATCAATTCGCTGTGAGGGCAAAACCGGAATGCCCATTTCTTGAAATAATGCTTTAGCTTGATACTCTAACAAGTCCATAATTTCAATATCAACAGTTAATATACAGGCTGAGATTTTTATCGCTCTTAATAGTGTTAAGAGTTTACAGGTATTATCCCAGGTTGAAGCTCCGCTCCTGATAACCCATAGCATTAATTTTTGGCTCTGCTTCACACTGCTGCCCCACGCTACTCCCGAAAAGACGAAAAGTTATACCTAAGTGGTTACTACAGCCCCTGGGTTGGGTAAGCTAGAAATATTGCTGTATAAGCATTATTTCTCGATCAGGCTCAAGATCAGTAACAAGTAACTTCACACAAAATTAAGTTGGGTATGTTGAACAAAAATCTTCAAAAACCTTTTCTAATTTTCTCAGCGATCGCATTTATGGGGTCTACAGCCTTTGGAACCGCCGCGATGTTCCAGCAGGGACTAAACCCGCCCACAGAGGATGCCAAGACAGCAACAGCACCTTCACAAGACTCCCAAATTAAAGCACAAGTAAGCGGATATGAGCAGGTATTAAAGCGTGAACCAGATAATCAGGTAGCTTTGCAGGGATTAGTACAAGGTAAGTTGGCGCTGAATGATTTTAAAGGCGCGATCGCACCTATGGAGAAACTCGTCAAGCTGAATCCAGATAGACCAGATTACAAACAACTATTAGCTGCGCTCAAGCAAAAAGATACACCCACTAAAAGTAAAGTAAATAAGTAGCCATTAATTCGGTTGTAATGCAAGCTGGGAAAATAAAAATTGACCGATGAATATAGTAACTACGCTCATCCCCGATGTTTTGATCCTTGAACCTAAAGTATTTGCGGATGACAGAGGATTTTTTTTTGAAAGCTATAACGAAAGATTATTTAGTGAAAAAACTCAAGTAAAAACTTATTTTGTTCAAGATAATCATTCTTTTTCTAAGCAAAATGTTTTGCGGGGTCTACATTACCAAATTCAACAGCCACAAGGAAAGTTAGTTCGAGTAATTTCTGGGAGTATATTTGACGTAGCTGTAGATTTGCGTCAAAGTTCCTCAACGTTTGGGAAATGGGTTAGCTGCATTCTCAGCGCTGAAAATAAACGCCAATTTTGGGTACCCCCAGGATTTGCTCACGGATTTTTAGTGGTTTCAGAAGTAGCTGAAGTTTTATATAAGACAACAGCCGATTATGCACCGCAATACGATCGCACTATTCTGTGGAATGATCCAGATTTAAAGATTGATTGGCAACTAAGTTCGCCACCGCTATTATCTGCCAAAGACCAAGCTGGTCAGCTATTTAAAAATGCCGAAGTGTATCCATGAGCCGTATTCTTGTTATTGGTAGCGCAGGTCAGCTAGGTCAAGAATTACAACAGACGCTTGTACCATTAGGGGAAGTGGTTGCTGTTGATAGAACAACTCTAGATTTATCCCAACTAGATCAAATTCGCGAGTTAGTTAGACAACTCCAGCCTCAGATAGTGATTAATGCTGCGGCTTACACGGCTGTCGATCAAGCCCAAAAGGAACCTGAAACAGCGAGAATGATTAATGCGATCGCACCAACAATCCTTGCTCAAGAACTCGAAAAGCTCAAAGCATTACTGATTCATGTTTCTACTGATTATGTTTTTGATGGTTCCAAAAATCATCCCTACCAAGAAGATGATCTTCCCAATCCTCTAAGTATTTACGGTCAATCAAAACTTGCTGGTGAGCAAGGAATTAAAGAAAACTGTCAGTCTTACTTGATTTTAAGAACTGCTTGGGTTTATGGTGCTTATGGTAAAAGCAACTTTGTTAAAACCATGCTGAGACTGGGAAGTGAGCGTGAAGAAGTGCGAGTAGTAACTGACCAAATTGGAACTCCTACTTGGGCGAAAAATATAGCAGAGGCGATCGCACAATTAACTTCCATCAGCGCAGATACAGGTATATACCACTATACCAACAGTGGCGTTGCAAGCTGGTACGACTTCGCCGTTGCTATCTTTGAAGAAGCTAAACAGCTAGGTTTTCCCTTAAAAGTTCAGCGTGTTATCCCCATAACTACCTCTGAATATCCTACTCCTGCCCAGCGTCCTACCTATTCAGTTTTGTCCTGTCGTAAAATCTCGACTGTCTTGAATACTTGCCCTCCCCACTGGCGGCAAGGGCTTAGACAGATGCTTAAATCAGTTAACACTTAACAGTAGTAAGTAGCTGGGCATAAATAAACATATAATGATTTTCCCAATCACCAGCCCCTAGTCCCCAGTCCCAGAAGAGCGCAGGTAACGTTTAAGTTCACCCACATACTTATTGGCGATCGCGTAACTTTAATTGATACCGACATTGACCATAGTGTGAGCTTAGAAGGTGCTAAGATTGTTGGCATTCATCAGCAAATTGTAGATAGTTTGATTGGGCAACGAGCGCAACTAACAGTTGCACCTAAGTGTCATAAAGCTTTGCGCTTTATGCTCGGTGATGATTGCCAAATTGAATTGATCTAATTACTTCCCCAATCTTAATTTTTAGGGTGCATTCTTAAAATGACTAACGATGTACGCACTTACGATGTCATCGTATTTGGTGATGAAGTATACGGTGTTTTAGCAGCTATATCTGCTGCAAGGGAATTTCGTCGCCGCACTCAAAAATATCCCAAAGTACTGTTAATTTCCAAAGCTAATTTGCAACAGGGTATCGGCGGTCATTTAGTTAGGGGTGGTCTTTCCTATCTTGATAGAAGCAGAGTTGAGCCACATATTCGCAAAGCTAACAGTCTAGATGACTTTGGCGATCCTTGTAAAATTTATAAAGAATTTTTGCAACGATCTGGAGTCCTAAAAATAGCTCTCGATCCTAATAAAGCAAGTGCAGCTTTAAAGGATATGATCCGCGAAGCTGGTATAGCGGTACTAAGCAACTTTGAAATTTCCAAAGTTAATAAAAATGGTAATAAAATAGTCAGCCTGACTAAAACCAACGGAGAAACATTTTCTGGAAAACAATTTATTGATGCCACAGTCAATGCTGAGTTAGCCCAAGCTGCTGGGGTTACTAAATCTCAGGGATTTGAAACATTTGGTTTACCAGACTCAGAACTACCTGTAACTTTGGTATTCACAACCGAAGGTCTGAGTGTTGAAAAACTTAAACAAATAGAATTAGCATACCTCAAACGCTTCACTAACTTGGGCGACCGAGAAGCTCAAAATTGCTTGCAAAAAGCCGCTGGTGGTGATGCTAACCTAGCTGAAAAACTTAGGAAAAGTTTGGTGAATATAAAGGGTAATCTTAAAACCTTATGGGCAGACAAAGATTATATAGATATACCCACTCATGCTTTATCTATAGCCTACCATTCCTTCAGAAACAAAAAGCTTTCCCTTGAGGAAACAGGTGTAATTTTTGATAATGGAAATCTAGCTAGATTCCCTGGCGACAAACTTTCTTGGAATGCGCTGCTATTAGCCGTCGATGCTAATCAGGCAGAAGCACTTGCAAAAAATTGTGCCAAGCCAACTCCTAAAATGTTAGAAGAAATAGCTTGTGTCCAACAGTGGATGAAAAGTTTAGGCGCTACTAAAGTCACTCCTGCATCTGAACTTTATATCAGACACGCAGGTAATGTTACTGGTGTAGTCGAACCCCTAAGCGGTGAAAAAATGTTAATGGGTGGGGTTCCAGCAAATCAAGCATTAGGTACATTTGGTTATCATTTTGATTCACGCGGCGGAATTTCAGGTTTAATTCAAAAAGCTACGACTAAAGGCTTTTCTAAAATTCATTTTGAGCCACCGTTATTTAATATTGGGATTCGACACGCACTAATTAAAAATGTTCCTAACCTAGCAGTTATTGGCCCTGGTTCGGGATTTCAAGGTTATGGCGCTTCTGCTGGCAGAATTGTAGAATTTAATTCTGTTGTTGGTGGTGGATTGGGGATAGCTGCAATTATTGCCATACTTAGTGGTAGAAATTTAGCAGATATATCGAATCAAGAAGTTAGGCAAGTCTTAGTTGCAACTAATCAATTACCTAAAATTTATGGTGTAGCTAATCAAGAGGAAGCAGCTAAATTAAAGCAGTTTGAATCGCAACTTGCATAAACTGGTAAGCTGTTGTGTTTCACGCATTTTATGTTTTAGAGAGAGAGTAAGGAGGAGAGAAGGTTATAGCGTTTGATAACTTTTCTCTCAATTACAAATAGATATATACAGGGGCATCGCCCCTACTCCCTGATGGGTTACGAAATGCTATTAAATTAATACAACTAAATCACAGAAAAATTACTAGGAATACAGGTGATAAAATAATGGTAAATAGTGTAAATGCTTACGATGTCATAGTATTCGGTGATGAGGTGTATGGTGTATTAGCTGCTGTTGCTGCTGCTAGAGAGTATCGTCGTCGAACTCAGAAGTATCCATACGTCTTATTAATGTCCAAAGCTAGTCTGCAAGAAGGTATTGGTGGACATTTGGTTAGAGGTGGTCTTGCTTATCTTGATCGAGGTCAAGTTGAAAGATCAATAAGGGAATCTTTAGGCTTACATACTTTTGGCGATCCTGCAAAAATTTATCAAGAATTTTTACAAAAATCTGGTGTAATTAGTATTGCTCTTGATCCAGCTAAAGCGAATCTAGCACTTAAAGAGATGCTGCGTGATGGAGGTGTGGCTTTATTAAGTAAAGTTGAAATTTCAAAAGTTAATAAACAAGGCAAAAAAATAGCTAGTATTACAACCTCTAAAAATCAAATATTTTATGGAAAGCAATTTATTGATGCCACTGTTAATGCTGAGTTAGCACAAGCTGCTGGTGTTAGTAAATTAAAGGGGTTTGAAACTTTTGATTTGCCCGAATCAGAACTACCTGTAACCTTGGTATTTACAACTCAAGGACTTAGCGTTAGAAGGCTCAAGGAGTTAGAGTTTGCCTATCTCAAACGGTTTACTAACTTAGGAGATAAAGATGCTCAGAGTTGGTTGCTAAAAGCTGCTGGGGGCGATGCTCAATTTGCTGAATCTCTTAGGAAAGAAATGATCGAACCCAGGGGAAATTTAAAAACTTTATGGGCAGACCGCGATCATATAGATATACGCTCTTTTGCTTTATCTGTAGCCTACCACGCATTTAGAAATAAAAAGCTTTCTCTTGCTGAAAACGGTATTTTATTTGACAAGGGAAATATAGCCATACTTCCTGGTGAAAAACTTTCTTGGAATGCTTTAATGTTTGCAACTAGCGGTACTCAGGCGGAGGAACTTGCCAAAAATGCTGCCAAACCTACTGCTCAAATGTTAGAAGAAATGGGTTTTGTTCAAAAATGGTTGAAAAGTTTAGGTGCTACTGTTATCACTCCTGCCTCTGAACTGTACATTAGACACGCGGGTAATGTAAGGAGTGCAGTTGAACCGTTGACTGGTGCAAAAATGCTGATGGGTGGTGTTCCTGCTGGTGAGGCATTAGCTACATTTGGCTACCATTTTGATGTACGCGGTGGGATTCTAGGTATTGGCGAAAAAGCTTTGGCTAAAGGATTCAAAAGTAATCGTTTTAGTCCACCAATCTTCAATATTGGTATTAAACACGCTTTAATAAAAGATGTTCCTAACTTAGCAGTTATTGGCCCTGGTTCTGGGTTTGAGGGTTATGCTTGTTCTGCTGGCAGAATTGTAGAATTTAATGTAGCTGTTGGTGGTGGAGTGGGTATAGCTGCGATAATTGCGCTGTTGAGTGGGAAGAATTTGGCAGATATATCTAATAAAGAGGTTAGACAAGTTTTAGCTGCAACTAATCAAGTACCTCGGATTTATGGTATTTCTAACATGGCAGAAGCAGCTAGACTGGAAAAGTTTGAGGCAGTTATTGCGTAGTCAATATCAATAGTAGTTTTACCGTTTTGTATTGCTAATACTTTTTTTGCGATCGCACTCCTGCTGAAACACTATCTTTTGTGCAGTATGATTGTAGCGATCGCACCTAGCTAATGATAATTTAGCTAAATTTACTTAGCTAAATTAGGTCTAACTGCATTTCGTTAGATATGGAAAAACTTAAACTAGAGTAAACTGTTTTTCCAGACGGAGAAGCATTTAGAATAGCCCGTGTGCAACCAAGTGATTTGAGATAATCAACTGCACTTTTAGCAAGACTTTTACCAATTCCGTTTTTTCTGTAATTTGGCTCTACATAAACTCCCCAAATATAACCATATTTGCGGTATTCTGCTTTCAAAATATTAGGATAAAGTCCAGCAAAAATCTGGCAACTGGTAGATCCAATTACTTGTTTATCTACCTCTACGACAAATGATTTATAACATAAATTTTGGCGTGCTTGGGTAATAAAATCAAGCGTAATTTGCTGCCAATTAGATTCAATTGATTCTGCTAAAACATTATTATCTAACCACATTTGGTAAAAATGTTTCGCAATGATGGAGTCTTCTTGGGGTAAAGCTTCCCTAATGTAAATATTTTGCTGCATCAGCATTCCACCCTAGAACTTATACCAATCCTCTTTAGGTTAACTACAGATACCATGTGCTATATGTAGGGGCGGGTTTAACCAAGATATTTGGAAGTATTTATTTCCTCGACCAACCCGCCCAAAAGCAGAAAAGGCTAATCCTTTATATCAAATGTATAAAGCATCAGAAATACCATTTCTTACCCTAAATACCGGAGAAACCTTAATGAATATTTGTTTTTAAAACTCTACAGTTAACGGCGCACGTGGGAAAGGAATTACATCACGAATATTACCCATACCTGTCATAAATTGCACTAATCTTTCAAACCCCAAACCAAAACCTGCATGGGGAACTGTTCCATAACGTCGTAAATCTAAGTACCACCAGTAATCAGCTTTATCTAAACCTTGAGCTTCAATTCTACGTTCCAGCACATCTAAACGTTCTTCCCTCTGTGAACCCCCAATAATTTCACCAATTTTAGGTGCAAGAATATCCATTGCTGCGACAGTCTTTTGATCGTCATTTAAGCGCATATAGAATGCTTTAATTTCTACTGGATAATCAGTGAGGATGACTGGTTTTTTGAAGACTTCCTCAGCTAAGTAACGTTCGTGTTCAGATTGCAAATCTAAGCCCCAATTAACAGGATACTCAAACTGTTTGTCGGCTTTTTCTAAAAGTGCGATCGCATCACTATAACTTAACCGCTCAAACTGATTATTAATAATATTGTCCGCAGTAGCAAGCACAGAGTTATCAATGCGTTGATTAAAAAACTCCATATCTTCAGGACAAGTTTCTAGCACATATTTAAAAATGTACTTCAGAAACTCCTCCGCCAAATCCATATCTCCCTGCAAATCACAAAAAGCCATTTCTGGCTCAATCATCCAAAATTCTGCTAAGTGACGAGAAGTATTAGAATTTTCTGCTCGAAAAGTAGGCCCAAAAGTGTAAACATTACTAAAAGCCATTGCCATCACTTCAGCTTCTAGTTGTCCACTTACGGTCAAGTATGACTGTTTACCAAAAAAGTCTTTACTGTAATCTACCTTTTGGGTATCTGTCTGCGGCACATCTTGTAAATTAAAGCTAGTAACAGTAAACATTTCCCCAGCACCTTCGCAGTCGCTAGCGCTGATAATAGGCGTGTGAACCCATAAGAAACCCCGTTCTTGAAAAAACTTGTGAATCGCATAAGCACAAGCGTTGCGTACCCGAAATACGGCGCTGAGGGTATTAGTGCGCGATCGCAAATGCCCAATTTCTCGCAAAAACTCAAATGAGTGTCGTTTCTTCTGCAAAGGATACGTCTGGGGATCAGCTTCCCCATAAACTTTCACACTCTCCGCTTTAAGTTCAATTCGCTGTCCCTTTGCAGGGGAAGCCACTAACACACCAGCAACTTCCACAGATGCCCCCGTATTTAACCGCTTAACCGCATCTGCATAGCCTGGGATATCAGGATTAAGTACAACTTGCAAACTAGCCAAGGATGAGCCATCATTGACCTCTACAAAGGCAAAATCTTTTAACTCTCGTTTTGTACGTACCCAACCTTTGATCGTTACTGACTCATCAGGCTGTCCGTTGCGTAATATTTCTACAATCCGTTGCATTGTCATAGTAGTTCTTAAAAATTAAATAACTTTAGATTAGCCTTAGCAAAAAGCTAAATGCTAATAACTTCAACTAGCACAAGACTTTAGTATCCAGCCTATAACAATCCCAAGTCCTCCAAATCGGACAACTTGCCAAAAAACTTCACTGAGTAACCCCTGCTTGATCCCCTGCCAAAATAGCACCATCAAATCTTTTTTTGATAGTAAACAACTTTCTAAAGCAACTTCTATTTCTGCAAGTTGCTTCCGTATTCGTCGCAACTCTGCTTGCAACTGGGGTAAATGACTTTGGCGAAACTCTCTTTGGACTTCTTGTGCGCGTTGCTGAAGTTCTGCCTGACGCTTGATGCCTTGCTGCAATTGATCATAGCGTTGTTTGAGAGCCACAAGCGATCGCTCTACCTTTGCCAGTTCCTCCTCAAATTCGTCCTCAGCAGAGTCTATCTCGCTAACTTCTGCGTCTGTAGAAAATGGCTGGGATGGTTCTTCAGGCAGCTTCATAACAATTTTAAAATTTAGATTTACGATTTTGGAGGGATTTTCTACTCAATGCACACTTCAAGAAGTTAAAATTGATAATTTTCAATAACTTCTCTAGTTAAACTAAAAGTTCACAACCCAATAATCTTAAATCCCAAGACCAAAATTTCCAAAGGCAAAATATTTCAAGTAAATTAAGCGTATAACCAAGCTTGTAGCCAGTATGCCTGAACTAACTCCTCTTTCTCAAACAAGCAATTTAAACGAACTAACCACCCTAGAACTAGCTCAAGCTCTAGCAGAACGCTTGCGAATCAACGAAAAAGACTGGCATCGCTTAAAATCTAACCGTAACGCTCGTGCTGCTGAACAAGCTGCGGCTGCAATGATATTTCTACTCAAAGATCAGCCAGAAGAAGCACTAGCTAGATTTCGCACCTCATCCGGTTGGCTGGATCGCTCAATTTCAGCGCCTCCTTGCCCAACCCACGGACACCGTAGCAATTAGCGTAAAAGTGCTTGTCTCAGGAAACTATGTTTTACTTGTTTACAGAGTCTAAGTTCTGTTCCCTGAGAATTCCATTGCACTTGATCAAATATTTGATGTAAGATACATAACCCTCTACCATTTTCAGATTTTTCCTCTGGTAGTTCCTCCGCTAACTCAGAATGGCATTTATAAGGGGGAGAAAATCCACATCCTTCGTCAGAAATTACCCACCAGTAATTTCCATCTACCACGGAGAAATGAACTACAACTGTCTTGCTGGGATCTAGTTGATTCCCGTGTTTAGCAGCATTTACTAGGGCTTCTTGCAAACCTAGTCTAATTTCTGCTCGAAGCTTGCTAGGAATCTGTGCCAGCAAGAGATCCAAAATAGGGCAAAGAAATAGAGTAGAAGCGAAGCTAATCGTTCCCCAATCGCGTCCGACGGGACGCAGTGAGATAGCAATCACGCAGTAATTACCTCTAGCTTTAACTCGGCATTGACAGGTTGCAATCTAGTTTGCTTAGTTTTATATGAGCTTGGCTGTAGCAAATTATAAATTTTTGCTTTTAGCTCAGATGTGTAAATAGCTCTAGAATTTAGCCACTACTACCTCAAGCACAAATTTCCATTACGTTAATGTTGACGAAGATTTGACTCAAGATACCGATGAAATAAGATGCCCATTTCCCTTAAAAATTGGCTATTTTGCCAATTATTTAAACGGTTATTGGGAATAAACGCACTTGTATACGCAGAATGCGTCGCGCTCACTTTTGACCTCTAGAGGAGTGGCTTTTCTAATTTAAGTACTAAAAAAAGCCCCATACTACTATTGTAGCGAAACACTCAAAAAACACCACCTTGCTTAAAGCTTCAGAAAAGCGGCTGATTCAACGTGAGATGTTTGGGGAAAGAAATCTGCTGGTTGTACGTATGTAAGTTGATAACCACCCTGAGTGCAGAGAATATTCAGATCCCGTGCTAGAGTGGCTGGCTTGCAGCTAACGTAAACAATATGGCGTGGCTGCATTTCGATAAGAGTATTAAGCACAGCGCGATCGCATCCTTTACGAGGCGGATCTATCAGCACAATATCCGGCTGAATATCTAGTTGTGGTAGTAACTTCTCAACTGCCCCCACCTGAAAATTAGCATTCGTTATTCCATTAATTTCAGCATTCAATCGCGCTTGTTCGATAGATGCTGCGTGTATTTCCAAACCAATTGCTTGCTTGACGTGCTTTGCTAGAGGCAAAGTGAAAGTACCAATCCCACAGTAAGCATCAAGTAATACCTCATTACCCTGTAACTCTAGCTTTTCTATAATCACCTCTAACAGCGCCTCAGCTTGCTCTGTATAAACTTGGAAAAAAGTATCAGGGCGCAGTTGGAACTGGAGAGCAGCGAACTTCTCTGTTAAGTAAGATAAACCTGCAATAGTGCGAGTTTCTTCACCAAAAATGACATTAGTGTTATTAGGGTTGTAATTAAGCGAAACCCCTACTAGCTGAGGATAGCGATTGAGCCACTCCAGAGCTTGTTCCTTAACTTCTGGTAAATTCCAATCTGTTACTACCAAAGTTAGCAACATTTCGCCAGTGCGCCGCCCAATCCGCAAAGACAAATGGCGCACCTTCCCTACAGCAGTTGTTTTTTGTGAAGCTTTTTTATTTAGGACTTTTTTCTTAACTTGTGGTTGCTGTATTTGCTGTTCGTTATAGACTTGCCAACCACGTCGTTGAATATCCTCCTTAACTTCCGCTAACAGGGGATTCAACCGCTCATCTTGTACAGGACACTGATTAAGATTAACTATTTGGTGCGTACCTTTACGGTAGTAACCTGCCTGTACATGACCAGTAGCAGAGATTCCTAGCGGGTAGGTAGCTTTGTTACGATATGTTAAAGGTGATAATGCTTCTAATACAGGAGCTACGGTCGGGTCGCTAAATTTGCCAATCCGTCCTAAAGCTTGAATTACCTGGTTGTGTTTCGCTTCTAATTGGTGCTGGTAGTCAATATGTTGCCACTGACAGCCACCACATTTATCCGCGACGATGCAACTAGGACGGATGCGATGAGGAGATAATTCTAACAAATTGTGAAGTTTTCCATGAGCGTACTCAGGTTTAACTCGCACTAAGCGAACCAGTGCGCGATCGCCTGTAACCGTATCAGGAACAAACACCACTCGATTATCCAGCTTTCCAACGCCTTCACCTGTATCAGCAAGGTCTGAGATCAGTACCTCAACTAATTCCCCTTGTTGCCATCTATCTACACCGCAGTTACTTATAGTATTTAAGTTAGGTAGGGACACAGTATTCTCCTATCTTTATTTGTGTAGCCCAGACTCGGTAAACTACAAAGATATCCAAACCGATCGCAATATTATGAGTGTAATTAGCCAATTTATTCTCAAAGCAGACGACGAGCTTCGTTATCCCAGCACGGGCGAACTCAGGACTATTAACGAATTTTTTCAAACTGGCGAACAGCGGATGCGGATTGCCACTACGCTGGCTGAAAGTGAGAAAAAAATTGTTGAACAAGCAAGTAAGCAGCTTTGGCAAAAACGCCCAGACTTTATTGCCCCTGGTGGTAATGCCTATGGTCAGCGTCAAAGAGCTTTATGTATACGTGACTACGGCTGGTACTTGCGTCTAATTACTTACGGCGTACTTGCTGGCGACAAAGAACCAATTGAAAAAATTGGTTTGATTGGCGTGCGGGAAATGTATAATTCCCTCGGTGTTCCTGTTCCAGGCATGGTGGAAGCAATTAGCGCCTTGAAAAAAGCTGCTCTCGATTTACTCAGTGATGAAGACGCAGTGGCGGCTACTCCTTACTTCGATTATATTATTCAAGCCATGTCCTGATTGTTCTGCTTAGTGTGTTCAGATTTGATGTTTCCTCCAGTTAACCGCTGGAGGATATATTAATTTAACTAAGCTGATGTGCCTACAAGTTGCACTTTTAGTTCTGACTGTTGACAGTTAACCGCTAACTGTAACCCGCTCTAAGTTAACAGTCAACCGTCAACAGTTAACAAAAGTTAAATGCCTAATTAAGTATTTTGTGAAAAAACTGCCCTGGGCATCTTTAGCGCTGCTACTACTTACTTACATCACTTTTGGTTGGCTATTATATGCCTGGAATTTATCCTGGCGAGTTTGGCTATTAACAGCATTTTTTGTTGTAGTGATATCTTTAGCTTTAACGTTTCCTATAAGAAGTATCCAAATTTTCTTTGCTGGAGCGCTCAAAACGGATACTAGAGCTTTAATTTTCATTCTGGCATTATCTTTTTTTGCGGTAGCGTTGCTAACGTGGTTTCAAACTTTTGTGCGTGTGCTAGTTTTGCTCTCTTCTGGGTTGTTAGCTAGGCTAGACCTCCACAATGCTGATTTTAAAGTAATACCAACGTTTGTGATTATGGCAATTACTTCGCTAGTTGGCTTGGGCTTAGGCTTGCTAATTCATCATTGGTTAATCTTGCATCCACTATTTTGAAGAAATAATCTCAACAAAAAAGCAGCCTTGGGTGGCTGCTTAAAGGATACATGAGTTATTAAGTCTCAAGTTACAGTGTTGAAAGTTAAGATTTGCTTGGGTTACTTTTTTTGATACAGGAATGCTCCTAACAAAATTTATTTATTGCAATTTTAAAAACTTTTCTAAAGCTGCAACCATCACCGGAGGCCAACGGCGGACATTTTTGACCCAGTCCAAATTCTTGTAGCGTGAATCTAATCCCACAGCAGCTACCCAGTGACTTTCAGCTTCACCCTGTTTGCCTTGTTCCCAAAGTGCCGCAGTAAGTGCAGCACGTACATCAGGAAATTGAGGATATTTGCGAATAATATTACGCATAGTGCGGATGGCTTCTGTGGTTTGCCCAATTTGATAAAGAGCGATCGCATAATTAGCTCTAGCAAAGGCAAAATTCGGTGCAAGTTCGGCTGATTTCTGATAATCTGCGATCGCAGTCTCCCATTTTTCTAATCCCGCTTTGGCATTACCTCGATTGTTATAAGCCATTGCATCTTTAGCATCTAGTTCTAACACCTGATTGTAATCAGCAATTGCTTCCTCCCAACGTCCTAAACCTTCATAAGCTGTACCGCGATTTAAATAAGGATCGGTAGCATTAGGAGCAAGTTCGATGGCTTTGTTATAGTCTGCGATCGCATCCTCTAACTTATTCTGGCTAACCCTAACATTGCCTCTATTACTCCAAATTGCGGGATTAGTCGGAAATTTCTCAATCAATTCAGTCCAACTCTGTTCAGCAGTAGCAAAATTACCACTATTGCCAGCATTTATAGCTTTTGCTGCTAACTCATCCCCTACCCGTAATTCCGATTCTGTTATTTCAAGTGCATTTTGGGTTTGTGCCATTACCGGATGCACATCAATTAACCCAATTAATACAACTACCACAATACTTAATAAATTAAAAATCAAACGACTCATAGACTTGTTTTTAATTGATAGGAGTTGGCTTTATTAATGGCAAATTTTAAAATATTTAAACCCTGATTATGCAACAATTCCATCAATCTTAAATCAACTGAGATATCAACAATTCAATTTGAGATCTTAGTTTTGCTATTAGTTGCTCATCTGCGGGTTGGATCTGATCGCTATAAAATGCTATTACCGCTTTTACTTCCCCTGCTTCAATAATCGGTATCCCTACTGCTGCCTTGAGTCCGGCAGATTTGGCAAGATGGGAGCGGTAGTAAATAGCAGGTTGTTCTGAGACATTTTCAATCCATTCAGCTTCATGCAACATCCATACACGACCAGGCAATCCAGCACCTGCTGTAAACGTAAATTCTTCTGAACGCTTTCTAAACTCAGCTAGTTCTAATGTATCCATATATACAGCAGGATGGCATCGTAGCACATCTTGGTCTGGAACCCAAACCTCACCATATTTCCAGCCCCTTATCCGGCAAATTTGCTCTAGAACATTTGTTAGGGCAACTATCGTAGCTTCTGTTGTACCTATTTCCAATATTCTTACTCCTATTGATTTTTATATATGAGCATCAAAAATATAACTATTCATAACCTAAATGTTTTCTCGCTGCTGGTGTCACAACCCGACCACGAGGCGTGCGATGCAAATAGCCAATTTGTAACAAATACGGTTCGTATACTTCCTCAATTGTCATGGAATCCTCACCAGTTGCGGCTGCTACAGCTTCTAAGCCTACTGGCCCACCATTAAACTGTTCAATCATTACAGTTAACATTAAGCGATCTGCCCAATCTAAACCTTTAGGATCTACATTAAATACTTCTAATCCTTCTGATGCCACTTCTTGATTAATCTGAGGGTACTTCTTGACTTGAGCATAGTCCCGTACCCGCTTTAATAACCGGTTGGCAATCCGAGGAGTTCCACGAGAACGACAGGCAATTTCCAAAGCGCCATCTTCAGTTATTTCAGCTTTGAGAATCTCAGCAGTACGAAGCACGATTAAAGTTAGTTCATCTGGTTCATAAAAACGAAGTCGTTGGATTAAACCAAAGCGATCGCGCAAAGGTGATGTCAAAGAACCAACGCGAGTTGTTGCCCCAACTAAAGTAAACTTAGCCAACGGTATACTACGAATTTTGGCAGTTGGGCCTTTACCAACAGTGAGATCTAGCCGAAAATCCTCCATCGCAGGATAAAGCAGTTCTTCTGTCATCCTAGATAAACGATGAATTTCATCTATAAATAAGATATCCCCTGGACTGAGATTCACCAGTAAACCAACAATATCACGAGGTCGTTCTAAGGCAGGAGCAGAAGTAATTTTGCAATTTACTCCCATTTCTGTCGCTAAAATCAGTGACATCGTGGTTTTTCCCAAACCAGGAGGGCCATAAAGCAGCAAGTGATCTAGTGACTCTCCCCTACCCTTAGAAGCGGCGATCGCAATTTCTAACACACCCTTAAGATCTTTTTGCCCAATATAATCAGCCAATCTTTGAGGTCTGATTGTTTCTTCCTGCTTACCCTCCTCCTCTGCTGTCGCATCTGGTTGCAATATTTCAGGTTTAGGTGAAGCTTTCGGAATATTTTTACGTTCCCTTACACCCCTACTTTTCTGAGGTTGATCTTTTGGTTCTTCCGAGTTTGGTTTTGATGAGATAATCGCCATGTTGCCGAATCATCGGGTTGTTAGATAATTTCGCGAATCAGGAATATAAATTGCCATGCTAGCTAAACGCATCTTACCTTGCCTCGATGTGAAAGCGGGGCGAGTTGTTAAAGGTGTCAACTTTGTCGATTTACGGGATGCTGGTGATCCTGTAGAACTCGCACAAGCATATAATGACGCGGGTGCAGATGAATTGGTGTTTCTAGATATCACCGCCACCCACGAAGACAGAGACACAATTATTGATGTTGTCTACCGCACCGCCGAACAAGTTTTTATTCCTTTAACTGTTGGAGGGGGAATTCAATCCTTAGAAAACATTAAATATTTGTTAAGAGCAGGTGCAGATAAGGTCAGTATTAATTCAGCGGCAGTACGTGATCCCAGCTTGATTAATCGAGCAAGCGATCGCTTCGGCAATCAGTGCATTGTTGTCGCAATTGATGCACGTAGACGGTCAGATCTTACTAATCCTGGTTGGGATGTTTACGTGCGCGGTGGGCGAGAAAATACTGGTATAGATGCGATCGCCTGGGCAAAAGAATTAGAACAACGTGGCGCAGGAGAATTACTCATTACTAGCATGGACGCTGATGGAACTCAAGCAGGATATGACTTAGAGCTTACACGCACTATTGCCGAACTTGTGCAAATTCCTGTCATTGCCTCTGGTGGCGCTGGTAACTGCGACCATATTTGTGAAGCACTTACAGCAGGAAAAGCAGAGGCGGCACTTTTAGCGTCACTCCTACATTTCGGACAACTTACAGTTGCTCAAATTAAACAACACTTAACAGAACATCAAGTGCCAGTAAGGTTAATTTAACTATGCTTACAGGGTCGGCTTAGAGGAAGAACAGCTTTGCTTTAGTAGCATCCCTCCGTCACATTGTGTAATATTAGAATCAACAACTGTTACATTTCGTAAATATGTTGATTCCTATTCTAATTTTTGACGTGGCTCTGGTTGCCTGGTCATTACACCTAATGCAGCAAGCTGTAGACCAGCAGGAATTTTCCTTGATGCTGGCTGGCACATTAGTCGCGATGTCAGCCGCAGCTATGTTAGTTGTATATTTTTTAATGGGAAGCTACGTTGGTTATTTAGCTCAAATGGCTGAGTATCCCTGTGCCTTTTAATTTAATACTTTTAAAATTAATTAAGTTGACGAACTTATACTATTAGAGGCATAATAAAGCACGTAAGGGGTTATAGCTCAGTTGGTAGAGCACCTCAATGGCATTGAGGGGGTCAGCGGTTCGAATCCGCTTAGCTCCATATATATTTTTTTCGCAAATGCAATTAATTTTGCATAATTTTACTTATAAGCTTTCCCGTGACGGTAAGGTTATGCCGTCTTAATTTTTGGTAAAATTTTTGCTCAAAAAAAAATGTAGTTATATTGTCAGTAGGAGATTACACAAGAGATAGCAGTCACCAAGGCACTTAACCCAAATCTTGGTATTTCATCTGCGTTTATCTGCTCACATCTGCGATAAAAGACCCATATTGTGATCCCGATCAACAAATCTAATGTCATAACCGCGCTTATGCGGTTTCTATAAACCCTGTTAAAACTTCTCATAAAAAAAAGCAGAGATTTATTTCTCTACCTTTTTTGGTTTATTTAAGTACCCCCAGGGGAATTCGAATCCCCGTCGCCTCCGTGAAAGGGAGGTGTCCTAGGCCTCTAGACGATGGGGGCGTACTTTTAGTGCTTTGCTGCTCGCGCTTGCGTTCGCTGCACCTTTAATAACTTACCCAATATTTTTATGTCTGTCAACTATTAAATCAAAAAATTTTTAATTCATTTGAGAGAGCCTTTATTTCAATCCACGCCTCAACTCTGCTAGACGTTCCTGTGCCTTGGGATCGAGAGAATTGAATAAAAAACGGCTGGCAGATTGTTTTTTAGAACTTTGTTGTCGTTGCGATCGCACAGTTGTGGACTCAACCGCATCAAATAGCTGTTGTGCCGACATCAATTCTGCTCCATAACCTACAACCATTAGCTGCTGTGTTCTATCTGAGGTTGCCACAATCACCCTTTGTCCTGATTTACGGACATCATGACGTAGCGACGCACAGAATTTTTCTATGTATGTATCAGCCGTTTGTCCAAAATCGGTGTAATAAATAGATAAATTCTGAGTAATGACCTCACTATAACTGCGAGTATCCTGATATTGAGCATCAAAGATAATATAAGCTTCTAAGGCTTCCAAGGCACTATAGTTCACTAAAGCCTCGATTAATGCTTGGCGAGATGCCTCTAAGCCGTCACGAACCCGTGTTTGTTGCAGCGAAGACCAGGCTCCAATCACGTTGTAGCCGTCAACCAGCAAAACCGAAGGCAGTCGAGAACGAGGCATTATTCAGAGCCAATTTTTGGTAACAATTAATATTACTGTTTTATATCGTGACATCCTCCCAGCGCCAAACGGAGTACCGCTATAGCGTGGGCTTCCCAAGATTATGATAGAGAACCGAACCCCGCAGTAGTTAAATTTCTTTTAAGCATTTACCGTTGTGTTCTGTATTGAAGAACACAACGGCAAACAAGCATTATTAGAACAGAGCAAGTGCTAAACACTCAAATCTTGTTCTACTTGCATTAGCCGTTGGCTGAGGCGTTTAGGATCGCCTTGATCAACCACCTGCCCTTTTTCTAATAAAAAAGCACCGTCACAATAATTTAACTCATCTAAGCGGTGTGTTACCCAAAGAGCCGTGAGATTTCTGCTTTTGACAAGGTGTCGCACTTGCGCTACCAGATCTAACTGAGAATCTGGATCAAGCAGTGCAGTGGGTTCATCTAAAAGTAAAACCTCACACTGACGCGCAATAGCACCAGCGATCGCAATTCGCTGCTTCTGCCCCCCACTTAAAGCATAAATTGGGCGACGTTCGAGATCTAGCAAATTTACTGCTGCTAGCGCCTGCTCTACCCGCCTGCGTACCTCCAATAATGACAACTTTTCTTCCACCAACCCAAAGGCGACATCTGCACCTACGGTGGGCATCACTAGCTGATGATCTGGATTTTGAAACACAAACCCCACGTGCTTAGAAATTTCAATCTCTCCGCTTTTTGGCTGCAATAATCCCGCCAGCAATCTCAGCAAAGTTGACTTACCACTACCGTTAGTCCCCAAAAGCATCCAAAATTCACCCTTGGGGACTTCTAAGGAACAGGTTTGCAGAACTATGTCTCCTTTAGGCCAGTTAAAGCATAAATCCCGCACTAGGATAGCAGAATCAGTTTTTTCTAATGCGGTTGACGTTTTCATTGAGTAACAGCGAAAAAGCCTGGTGCTTTTCCAGCCGCAGATGCCCCAGATTTTTCATATATTTGTACAGCACAAATTTCACTGCTAAATACAGCTACTTTTTTGTCTGGTTGGCGTTCACAGGTAAGTTCCAACAATTGGCTGTCCCCACGTAGGGCTGCAAGAATCTGTTTGTAGACTTCCTCAGCGTCCTCTGCCGACTTACGTTGCACGGATAAAGGTATAGGTGTGTTCTTCAGGGTTAATTCAATGATGTACATGGGAAGTTAAGCAATATATTGGTTGGACTTACTTCCAGTATTGCAAACACCAGTCGGCTATAAGAGTGGAATTCAGCTTTTCCCTATCCCTGGGTTACAACAAATAATTTATTTTTTAATAAAACCATGCCAAAATCTCATAATTTGTACATAATTAAATTAAGCTCAGTAAAGAAACGTAAACTGAGTTGACAGAATAGCTAGTTTTCTGCGTAGCGTTAGCTGTCCACCAGCGAACTCATGTAGATAACTGCACTAATAAACACATAAACTCTCTGGAGATTTGCTCTCTATGACAATAGCAGTAGGACGCGTGCCATCAGAACGGGGATGGTTTGACGCACTAGACGACTGGCTCAAGCGAGATCGCTTCGTGTTCGTCGGCTGGAGTGGGATATTACTATTCCCCTGCGCTTATCTCGCATTAGGCGGG
>DATNQB010000035.1 GCA_036702875.1 Oculatellaceae cyanobacterium
CTAGCTTGATATATACAGATTACCGGAGTTGAAAGATGCGCGCTAAGAGCGCACCCTTTCAACTCCAATAAAATTACCTGTAACCAATAGTGTAATTTTTCTCTCCCCACAATGAAGTAACCCTGCCTTTTTAAGGGGGGAAAATTCAAAGTCCCCCTTTTTAAGGGGGATTTAGGGGGATCTCTGCGTAAGCCCTGCCTTAAAAAACAATAAAACTGTAAAATCTCCCCCTCTCCGTCAACGGGGAGGGGGCTAGGGGGTGGGGTTTTGGACTTAGGTTAAGCTACTTATCTGACAGATGCACTAATACTTACTTTTTTACCCATATAAGGCTGTAGTGCCTCCGGTATCATAACTGTCCCACCCGGCTGTTGATAATTCTCTAAAATCGCTGCCATTGTGCGACCTACAGCTAAACCTGAACCGTTTAAAGTGTGAACAAATTGAGTACCTTTTTTCCCTACTTCTTTAAAGCGAATATTCCCCCGTCTAGCTTGAAAATCTTTAAAGTTAGAGCAGCTAGAAATCTCGCGGTATTTACCAGCAGAAGGCAACCACACTTCTAAGTCGTAACACTTAGCTGCACCAAAACCTAAGTCACCAGTACACAGTTCTATCACTCGGTAAGGTAACTTTAATAGCTGCAAAATTGCCTCAGCATTCTGTACTAAGGATTCATGCTCTTGTTCAGAAGTACGAGGATCAACCAGTTTCACTAACTCAATTTTATTAAACTGGTGTAGTCGGATTAATCCTCGCGTATCTCGCCCATAACTACCAGCTTCTCGACGAAAACAAGGAGTATACGCACAGTGATGTATTGGCAACTGTTCTGCTGAAAGGATTTCATCTCGATAAAGATTAGTCACAGGTACTTCAGCAGTTGGACTTAGCCACAAGTCATCCTGAGCGCATTTAAAGCTTTCTTCCGCAAATTTGGGTAACTGATTCGTAGCAGTAAGCGATTGACTATTAATTAGTACTGGTGGCAAAACTTCTATGTAACCAGCTTGAATTTGCTGGTCAAGCATAAAGCTAATTAAAGCTCTTTCTAGGGCAGCGCCAGCACCGATAAGAGCAACAAACCGACTTTGAGCAATTTTTGTTGCTCGCTCAAAGTTTAAAATCCCTAATTGTTCGCCAATTTCCCAATGAGGAATAATTTCTGGATTTTGGGAGATATACTCATTGCCCCAACGCCGAATTTCAACATTTTCCTCTTCACTCTTACCAATTGGTGTTGATTCGCTAGGTAAGTTGGGAAAAGTTAATAAAAGAGTTTCTATTTGAGCTTTTAAATCTTTTTCCTGTGGCTCTAGTTCGCTTAGTTGAGCTTTGATTTGGTTGCCTTCATCCTTAAGAGTTTGAATTTCTGGGTCGTCAGGACGGCTACCAGACTTCATTTTTTGTCCAACAAGCTTGCCAATTTCATTACTGCGGGCTTGTAGCTGCGATCGCTTTACTTCTATTTCCCTTTGCTGTTGATCTAACTCTAAAATGGGCTGAAGATCATATTGACCGACACCACGTTGATTGAGTCGCTCTTGAACGCTTTGGGGATTTTCCCGTATTTGCTTGAGGTCTAGCACCGATTATTCCCAGGTTTTTTTTGCCAATAAATTAGAATACACTGCTATCTCCATTGCGCGATCGCGCATAAGCTTACAATAACTACCTCAAGTGAGTTTTAACTATTGCTTGCTAATAGTATTAAGCAGCCAAATCGAAATCGCAATTCCAGCAAAATGCGCTGTAATTGTATGTGTATTAGCCAAAACTACAAAAATATCTAGCGGTTGAATGATTTTACTTAAAGCTTCAGGATTATAAATCGCCACACCCTGTGCTTGTGACAAAGATTTACCTAGTAAAGTACCCGTGATTGCTTCTGCTCCTAAAACACTCAGCAACATTCCCACCAAACTAACTATTAAACCAAAACGCAAGACTTTAATGGTGTCTGCCTTTTTCGGACGTAGATTAGGGTTAGGATCTTCTAGCTGACGAGCAATACGAGTGTAGCGGAAAGCTTGATACACACTGTAATACAGTACGAAAAGACCGCAAACAGCAAAAAATATACTCCCACCAGTACCAGCATTCCTAGCCGCGCCTCCACTGGCAGATGGAATAGCAAACAAAAAAATCAAACTAGAAACAACACCTAGTACTAACTGCGCCCAGAAGCCTATCCAGCCTGTAAGACGCAGATTGAGAGCAATACGCCTAAGTGCTAAAGGAATAGAAGCAGAATTAGAAGTATCTGGCATATAAATCGCAAATTCTCGAAATTAAATATATCCGCAAACTAATCATTATGGGTCAGTGCGATCGCGCTTATCAATAAATACCGTTAGCAATTCCTCTAACAATGAGTTTGAAGCAACGACAAAACAAAAACTCACAATCCCTAAAATATTAAGAACTTTTTGATCGCTTTCGTCGTCACTCTCAGCAGATACATCTCTATAGCGATTAAAACTAAGTCACTGCATAGCATATTGATTAGCCTAACGACAACACTATTAAGTTTTGTACCTATATAGTCCTAAAGGCAAAATCTTTAAATATCAAGGCTTACAGTCGTGAAATTTACAAATAAACACGAAATAATGCAGTCCAACCCATAATTCAGTGTCTAAAATTGAGGGTATCGTCACCCTTGCCGTGAGCTAGTGTTTTTGGCTGGTATATTTAGTGGGTTAGCAAATGAAATTTGAAGATATTTATCAGTTTTTTAGCAATCCTCCTCCCTTTTACCTCAACCAGGAACTAGCAGTATGTTATGTCCTGGCTGTCTTATCCGAGGGAGAATCTTATGGTACAGAATTAATCCAGAGACTAGAGAAGGATTATCCAACCTATCGACTCTCTGACACTGTACTATACAGTGCGCTGAAATTCTTGGAAGAAGCAGGAGCAATTACAGGGTACTGGAAAAAAGTAGAAGGGCGTGGGCGACCCCGCCGGATGTATCAAATCCGGTTGGAGTGGCAAAATCGCGCTCAGGAACTGGCAGCTTTTTGGTATAACTACAGAACAAAAAGCCCAAATCTCGTCCACTCTTAAGTAGTTGAGGAAATCACAGCTTTTATGGCTTTACTACCATAAAGCCCAAACTGGAGGATTGTTTGTTTCACCCACCACATTCTCCTTCCTCAACTCACTCTTGGATAAACCAGTTCACAATTTGTGATTTACTACCGTAGTAGTAGTATCCCCAGCGCCTAGAAAATCTCTAGCTATTTTGCCATACCTTTCTGGGTATCGTATAATAGCTAGCTTATATTTGACACAGCGATCGCTGTGCCAAATATACGGTGCTGGGTATAATTGCTGTAATGTTAGCCAAAAAAATATAGCTATAGCTGTATTAGATGTGTCTTGAAAATAAGGAGAAGAGAGGGGAGGAGTTCGGAAAAATTTTCCTAGTTCGTTGTGAGTAAAAACTCATCATTGTCTCCTGCAAAAATCAGTTATGTTGTCTGTGTTCTAATTCCGCAATTACAGCATAGTTAAAACTAAACGAATATTTATCTGTTTATTTCCAGTCACCATTCACCAATCCCCAGTCACCAAAACTAGATATTCTGTGAATACAATAGTTCCACCCTCAACATTTTTGTTAACGCTGTTATTAGCAGTTGGTTTATTTTTCTTTATTAAAGCCTCTGTCAAAGACCGCATACAACAAGTCAAACTCATTTCAGAGCAACCTGAAGACTCGCTGTTAACTCAACTAAAACAGTATTTTGACCAACGGGCGTATCAAGTTACAGCTATCGACGCAGCCGCCAACCAAGTGACATTTCAAGGATTTGTACGACCAAGTTGGTTTCTGGCTATTTTCTTATCTCTCCTAGCTGCCTGTGGTATTATGAGCCTGTCACTGGTGTTATCTTTTCTCTACCCATCACTTACCAATGCTTTTTTAGCTTTGGTGCTACTAGCACCTGTAGCTGGAATTTTTTATTGGCAAAAAGCAGGTCGTCCAGAACAGGTATTTCTTAAAGTAGAGACTATTCCCAGTGTAGAACTACAACCTGAAACCAAAAGTTTGCTCACTGTGACTGCCCATCGCGATGAATTGGCAGCTTTGCAACAGGCGCTTAATTTAAAGGCTTCCGAATAGATGACTGTAGTACTCAAACAATAAATTTGAGCAATGCAATATCAATTGACAAAAAATGTAATCCCCTCAAGGGTATAATAAAAATTCTGTTGCTTACCCTTACTTACCCCGATATTTGATCTCAAACCTCCTGAAAAAAATAATTGGGTAATTTCTTGGTAAAATATTAAGCCCACCCAAAAATTGGCATTTGAGTGGGAATAATATATCAGTCAAGAATTTTGCCAGTTTTAAGGTAAATTCTCAGCCATTATTGAGCCCCGACTGCTACCTTTTCTACGGTAGAATCGAATATCCGCAAGCTGGGAAACAGAAAATGATTTTCTTCGACGTATTGCGCCCCAAATAGCCCTTTCTCTGCCCAGAAGTACCGATCTGTGGTATGCTCATTCCGCTTTACTAGCAATAAAGCTGGTGGGAGAATACCCTCAGATTGAATAAATTTTCGTGCAGCAGTTACAGGTTTTTCTTCGCCGCTTTCAATACTATATTGAGGCACATGCTCTAGAATTCTACGTCCTTCTTGGCGACGGCGACTTTTACGCTTGCGTCTTCTTGCCAACCTCCCTTACCTCCTCTTAAAGATGACAGTTGTAATGATAGTTACAAAAGCCGTCGCCAGTATATCCCCTTGAGTTCAAAAAATCAATTACTTTTTAGATAGTCATTTAAATCTATTAATTCTATCCTATATAAGGTTTACAACCTACATAAGTAGCTGTAAGCAGTGGAAATATATTAAAAAAAATATAAATTTCGTAATATATGTAAATAAACCCCGATCAGATTTCTAATCTAGCTGGTCATAGGTCATTGATAATTGTTAATTGTTAATTGATCCTGATACCTGGAGATTTGAGCCTTAAAATAACAGTATGTTAATGCCAGCCAGTTCTGAATTTATCGCAATTTGTCGCTCACAGGTGGTACTGTTAACCCAAAGTTTGGGGGCGGCGTTGAGTGTTGTTTATTTAACGGAAGAATTGGTAGAGGGAGTTGAGGCGAAGTTAATTCCTGTAGTGGCATATCCTGAAACTGCTGCTGTGTGGACAAAAGAGCAAGCTAATCAGCAAGAGTATCGCTACGCACTGTTACCTCAACAAACTAAAGGTATTGATACAGTTCCTAAGTTAATCTCAGCTACAGCATCGCAAAATGCTCAGATGCCTCCAGATATTGCTGATGGAGAAAAATATTTTCACACAGAAGCATCGGTGGAAAATTCTTTGATGCAAACGCGGCAACTATTTTTACCTTTGTTGCATGAAGGGGTAATGTTAGGGTTGCTAGTTACAAGTCGGGAAGATAGACCCTGGAATCACAGAGAAATAACTCAGATTGAACGCATTAGCCACACGCTATCACTTGCTTGTATTTTGGATCAGCGTCGGGCATGGTTTGAGCAACGCTTAAGCCAGCAGCAGCGACTACAGGCACAACAGCGTAATATTTTAGATGATTTGATTCACCAATTTCGCAATCCTTTAACAGCGTTAAGAACGTTTGGTAAGTTGCTGTTAAAGCGTTTAGGGTCAGGAGATGCTAATCGAGAAGTAGCTAATAGTATTGTGAGGGAGAGCGATCGCTTGCAGGAAATGCTGCAACAATTTGATAGCTGTTTAGATTTAACTCAACCTAACTTAGAACTGCCAAATCTTAAACCAGCCTTAATGCCAACTGTTGATTCCTCAACATCGAATTCATTCTCGTTACTTCCTACGAGTTCACTACAGTTAGAATCTTGTTCTGTACAAGAAATATTAGAACCACTATTAGTTTCTGCTAGTGCGATCGCACAAGAACGCAATCTTAATTTAATTACAGAAATTCCCCCAAAATTGCCTAATGTGCAAGCTAATCCCCAAGCGTTACGGGAAGTTTTAAGTAATTTACTAGACAATGCTTTGAAATATACCCCTGCTGGGGGACGTATTGATGTCAAATTAACACTGTTACTTGAACCAACTCAGAGTGATTCTGGTATTCGCGCTAATCAGGCAATTGCTATTAGTGACACGGGCTATGGTATTCCGCCAGCAGATTTAGAGCATATTTTTGAACGACATTATCGGGGTGTACAAGCACAAACAGGGATTCCTGGGACAGGTTTGGGGCTGGCTATAGCTAAAGAACTGGTAGAAAGAATGGATGGTGATATTGAAGTAATTAGTCCAGCCGAACCTCGCTGGACTGTTGGTGGTTCTTTGCTACCACCAACTTCAAACGTCTCAGCAGTGGGAACAACAGTTGTAGTTTGGTTAGCGCTGAGTGACTAAATCAAAATCTATCTAGCGTTAACTACTAAGTCCTGATTTAGTTGCACATTTAAATCAGTATTAGGCTCAACTACAACTAAATCAACTCTGTCTCGACCTAGAAATAGTCCTAGTAAAGTGCCAATACCAGCACCGCCTAAAACTTCTCCTGTGGTAATTGTGCGATCGCCAGTTACACCAGTAATCGCAGCAGCAGCACCAGCACCTAAAGCGGCATCTTTAATGAGAGTGCCAACACTTGCTCCTTTTGTAACTGTTTGTGTTTTAGTGATTGCGCTAGAAGTAGCATTAATAGGCATCTGTGTGCCATCAGGCATAATTAGCGTTTGCGCTACAAATCTTACGCCACCTTCGCCTGGTTGTAATTGTCCTGTCACTTGGCTTTCTGCTGGAATCAGGACTCTGCCTTCGCGTGTAGTAATATTTGCTGCTACCTTAAGTGTCAGTGGCACACTTTCATTAGAAGTCAACAGAATTCTTTCTTTGTCGTAGTTGACAGGAATGTTAGTTCCAGATGGAATTCTGTAATTTGTTGCTACTGGTGGGGTAGTTGGTGTGGGAGTTGGGGTGGTTGTTAGCGAGACAATGTAAGGTGAACTAATTGCTTGTGCTTGCCCAGAGTTAACCAAAGCTTGATAAATAAAAGCAGCAACTTCTGCTCTTGTAGCAGTTTGTCTTGGATTTAACGAACTGACATTAGGATAACTGACTACCAAACCTTTTTCTGCTGCAACAGCAATGCTATTACGAGCGTAGTCACTAACATCTGTAATGTCGTTAAATAAATTGAGACTACTGCTGGTTGAACCGCTAGCAGTAAGATTTAGCCCATTTGCTAAGGATACTAAAACTTGCTCACGGGGGATATTTTGATTAGGTCTGAAGACGTTACCAGGATAACCTGTGAGAAAACCCATCTCATAGGCATCGCGAATTGCTCCTGTTGCCCAATAGTTTGATGGTACATCCACAAAATTTATAGCAGTGCGAATATTAGATTGCTGAAATGCTTTACTAATCATCGCCGCAAATTGTGCGCGTGTTACTGGAGTTTCAGGTCTAAAAGTACCATCAGTAAATCCAGCAATAATATTACGGGCAGCTAGGGCTTGAATAAAATCTCTAGCCCAGTAGTTAGAGGGAACATCAGAAAAACTTGTGCTTTGTGCAAAAGCAGGTGTGGGTAATAGTAAGGGTGCAACTATTGGTGTTACTGTACCTGTTGTTAATCCCAAAGAAATTAATAAAGCTGTTGCTGATTTCCAACGATTTAAATTAGACATTTAAGGTGTTGTCCTAAAATTAATTGCTTTTAACTAAATAGACATTAAACTGCATAAAAGGTTCCTATTGCTCTATCAATAGCTGTAATTGCATCTTTTATGGCTAAATTGATGGAATAACAAGTTTGGCATTTTAGCTCTGTTTATGGTATAGCAGTTATCAAGACGTGAAGTTACTTGAAATAGTTGCCTGCTTCCAAAGCAAATCTCAAAACCTTAATTTAGATCGAATGATTGTCTAGTTAATTATCAGGGCAGCATAAAATAATTAAAATGCTTTTCAAGCAGCACATTAATAAAAATCTAGTTATACAACAAGTTTTAAAACTAAGAAAATCTACGCTTGTTGATCAACCCACCTGTGATAGAGTTTCTGAATTGTTTTTATAACAGCACTATGATGTGATTTGGGATTACTTGTTGCAGGATCTAGCAGTTGTAATCGAGTTAGTAGTTTCGCTTCCTCGGTAGCAACATCCCCATCGCTATAAATTAATGCACTCAATTTTTCAATTAGACGCTGATAATCTTCTTGACTGGGATTATCTCCTAAATACTCTCGCACCCAGTTGTAACATTGCTCTGAATGCACAGGTACAAGTTCATATAATATCGGCTGAATATCTGGATCTTCAGAAATACCATTTTCTTTAGCGATTTTCTGGAGATACTGCCGTTCTTCTGGCTGAACTTTACCATCTATCCAAGCAGCACCAATCAGAATCTTAACTAGCAGTTTGATATGAGGATTAGATACCATCGTTCTAACAAATAATTAGGTGTACGGGATATCAAAACTATTAACAGTTTGTTTCAACCGTACCATAAAGAAACCATCCATCTGATGGCGGTGGGGCAAAACTTTTATCCACCCTTCTGAAGTACTGAAGTTAGCTAAAGGTGAGTTGGCTAGTGGTGGATCAATTTGCCAGTTAGAGTGGGTGTCTAGAAAGGCTCGAATAATGTCTTCATTCTCTGGTGAATGGACGGTGCAGGTGGCATAAACTAAAATGCCTCCAGGCTTGACCCAAGTAGCTGCATGATCTAATAGTTGTGCTTGTAGGGTAGAAAGTTCCCTTACTGTTTCTGGTGTTTGTCGCCAACGTGCGTCAGCGCGTCGATTAAGGGTTCCAAGTCCTGAACAGGGCGCATCTAGTAACGCGCGATCGCATTTATTAGTAAACTGGGGTAGCTGACGGCTATCGCCTGTACAGATTTGGATTGATTTTAAGTTGAGGCGTTGGGCATTTTCTTTAAGTTTTTTCAGGCGCGATGGAGTGCGATCGCATCCCCATACTTTACCTCGATCTCCCATTAACTCCGCAATATGGGTGGTTTTTCCTCCAGGGGCAGCACACGCATCAATCACAACCTCTCCTGGTTGGGGATCTAGCAAATAACTTACCAGTTGGGCGCTACTATCTTGTACAGTCCACCAACCTTCTGTAAAACCAGGTAATTCTTGAATTGCACCTATTTTCCCTGACAATCTCAAAGCTTGTGGTACTGAAATTTTGTCCTCTTGCTTGGAAACCCCACCCTCTGCCCCTTCTTCGTTGGCGGGGAGGGGGTTTTCGAGATAATTGATTCTGTTAACAGTAACACCCACAGACTGCATCGCAGCTTCTACTTCTTCTATTGATGCCCGCAGGATGTTTACTCGTAAATCAATGCTTGGAGTTTGGTTCATCGCTGCACATAGCTGTTCTGTTTCAGCAAAACCAAGCTGTGCTAACCAAGCTTCTATAATCCAGTTGGGAAAGCTGTGGAAAATTCCTAAACGTTCAACAGGGTTTTCTGGCAGTTTTAAGGGGTCGCCTTTTTCTTCCTTTAGACGAATGTATTGACGCAGAATGCCATTAACAACGCCTGTGAGTGCTGAAAAGCTATTTGTTTTAGCGAGTTCTACTGTGGAATTAACTGCGGTGGCGGCTGAAATGTTGTCGAGATAACGTAACTGGTATAAACCCAGGTGCAGAATGGTACGCAAATCAGGGTTTTGCTGGTTGGCTTTCTTTTTACCAAGTTGATCGAGTAGGGTATCGAGCGATCGCAGTCTTCGCACACTACCATAAACTAATTCTGTAACTAAGTTGCGATCGGCGCGGAGCAGAGTCGCTTTATGCAACGCTCTATCTATGGCAACATCAGCATAAGCGCCTTTGTGGACATCGCGCAAAGCTAGATATGCTAATTGGCGGGGATTTTGTTTATCAGTCAACTTTCACCGTTTTTATCTCGTTTTGCAAAAACTTCTTGGGCTGCAAACATAGCATTGATTGCGCTCGGAAATCCAGTATAAACTGCCAAGTGAATAATTATTTCCCTAATTTCTTGTCGAGAACAACCTACATTAAGCGCCCCATTAATGTGAGCTTTCAATTCTGAAGTAGAATTTTCTGATGTAATTATTGACACAGAAATTACAACACTATTACTATAAAACTATTGGTTTTAATCATAATTTTATTTTTTAACGCAAAGTACGCAAAGTTACCAAGAGGGAAGAATAAGATTTCTGCACAGTGGAATTAGTAAAAATCCCCCTGTCAAGTGACTGGAGGATAATCAGAATTTTAGCTGGTGTAGCTTACAGACTACTTAGAAGCTTTTTTCTGGCTGTTATTATTACCTTCCAACAAGCGGTATGCGCCATACCCAACCGCAACCGTTGCTGCTACTGGCACTAATACTGGTGCTGCCGCTACTGCTAGTGGTGCTGCCGCTGCCGCTAGCGGTGCTGCCATCATAGCTGCATCCACAATCGCAGTTGTTCCAGCCGCAGCTACGCCCCCACCGCTTCCCGTAGCCGCCATCGTTACTGCGCTGCCCGCAACCATCCCCGCAGCAAAAGCCATATTATTACCACAGTCTGATTCACACTTGAGAATCACCAAATCTCCTGCCCTAGCTGGGGCGGGAAAACTCAGTAAGGTGCTTGTTACCAGAACCAGTGTTACTAGGCACACCGAAATTAGTCTTTGGGAATTTTGGAAGATATGTTTCATCCGAGTTCTTCTGTTTATTTGATGTTGGCAGCAGCTTACAGAAGCATAGAAATCCTTGTTGACAACCTCTAAGGCATTCTGATAGGAGCTACTTTACTTTAAAAAGAAAATTTAATAACAACATCAGTAAATTTACCGAAGCAAAAAAACGTAAAGGAAAACTAGAGGTTGAGCATGAACAGTAATCTTCATATCGGTTCGTCTTTCGACTCGTTCTTGGAAGAGGAAGGTACACTTGCTGATATTGAAACAATAGCTCTTAAGCGGGCGATCGCTTGGCAAAAGAAATCTCAAGAGAAAGCTAAAACCCTCAAACCCTCTAACTGTCGCCCTGCAAAAAAACTTTCATTTAAACTTCCTCTTGATTAATTACAGAGGAGATGAAATCACGGTTAATCACATCTTCAGGGAGAAAAGGAGACTCAACGGGAAAACTTTTAACAGCTAACTTGGTTTCATCACTGGCATCTTTGACGGCATCAGTATAGCAATCAACAAAAATTTCTAAATAGTAAGGTTTAAGACTAGGGCTATTTTTAAGCAATAACACGATTTGACGATGCTGTTCTACAATCGTACTGACCCAACTACCAGTACGTTTTTCAGGTTGATATTGATGTTTAAGTAAGTGCATCAGCAAAACACGCAGTCGGTTTTGTAGTTCCCGTCTATCCGAACGTACCAAGCTTTCTAACTCCTCTATTAAAATCTCCCAGTCAACGTTATTAAAGTTTTTGGCGCGTAACTGCTCAATAGTTTTTATCAGCCAAGCTTGGTAATCTTGGTTATATAAATTGCTTGTAGTCTCTAACTTTACAGTCATAGCCAAAACTCCTAAACTAATCCTGCTAATAAATTAGAAATTTATTCCTCATAACTTACGCAAATATCCCCCTAATCCCCCTTAAAAAGGGGGACTTTGACTTTCCCCCCTTTTTAAGCCTTGCTAGGGGGGATCTTGATTTCAAGCATGAGAGCGCGTAAGTTTTGTTCCTGATAGCTTAATCTGTTGTTATCTTAATACTGGTACATCTGTAAGGACAGTACATTTTTATTATTCAATCTGCAAAGCTTTGTCTGTATTTTGTGTGAAGATCAGCCTTAAGCTATCTTTTGTTGTTTCTAGCTAATAAATTACTGTTTATATGACTTCTCTACACTCTCACCAGAAAGCTAAAGCCCTCAAACCCTCTAGCCGTCGCCCTGCGAAAGAACTTTGTAGTGAATGCGGGTTATGCGATACATATTATATTCACTATGTCAAGGAAGCTTGCGCGTTTATTAATCAACAGATAGCTGAACTAGAAGAAGAAACTCACGGACGTAGCCGCGATTTAGATAACCCTGATGATTGGTATTTTGGGGTAAATCAAGATATGATGGCGGCGCGGAAAACCGAGCCAATTGAAGGGGCGCAGTGGACGGGAATTGTTAGCACGATCGCAATTGAAATGCTCAATCGTGGCATGGTTGAAGGTGTTGTTTGTGTCCAAAATACCAAAGAAGACCGCTTTCAACCTATGCCTGTAATTGCCCGTACTCCAGAGGAAATTCTCGCAGCAAAGGTAAATAAGCCTACATTATCGCCTAATTTATCTGTACTAGAGCAAATTGAGCAATCTGGGATGAAGCGGTTGCTGGTGATTGGCGTAGGTTGTCAAATTCAGGCATTACGCGCAGTAGAAAAAAAATTAGGTTTAGAAAAGCTGTATGTATTGGGTACGCCTTGCGTAGATAATGTTAATCGTGCTGGGTTGCAGAAGTTTCTAGAAACTACTAGCCGTTCTCCAGATACGGTAGTGCATTACGAGTTTATGCAAGATTTCCGAGTTCATTTTAAACATGAGGATGGCTCGGTGGAAATGGTTCCTTTTTTTGGATTAAAAACAAATCAGCTTAAGGATGTGTTTGCGCCTTCCTGTATGAGTTGTTTTGATTATGTCAACTCATTAGCTGATTTAGTTGTCGGTTACATGGGTGCGCCCTTTGGTTGGCAGTGGATTGTAGTACGCAATGATACAGGGCAGGAAATGCTGGATTTAGTTAAGGATCAGATAGAAACTCAGCCTGTAGCTTCAAAAGGCGATCGCAAAGAAGCTGTACAACAAAGTATTCCTGCTTACGACAAAGGTGTAACCCTCCCCATGTGGGCAGCAAAACTCATGGGCGTAGTCATCGAAAGAATTGGCCCCAAAGGTTTAGAATATGCCCGTTTTTCGATAGATTCTCACTTTACCCGCAACTATATATATCTCAAGCGTAATCACCCAGAAAAACTAGATGCTCATGTGCCAGAGTATGCCAAGCGCATTGTAGGACAGTATAAATTGCCAGAATCTCAGGATAACTAAGCTGTACCCTCCCCAAGCGATCGCGCCTGACACTTACTGAGCGCCTGAACCAAATTATCTAGGCGGATAGGTTTACTCAAGTAGTCATCCATACCCGCCTCTAAACAAAGCTCTCTGTCTCCTTGCATAGCATTCGCTGTCAGCGCGATAATTCTGGGTCGTTCCGCAGGTTGCCATTTTTGGATAATCCGGCGAGTAGCTTCTATACCATCCATCTCTGGCATCTGCATATCCATCAAAACTACGTCATAAGGTACATGACAGAGAGCTTCTAACGCTTCACAACCATTACCAACTACATCCGCTCGATAGCCGAGACGCTTTAATAGTTGTATAGCAACCTTTTGGTTAACTACATTGTCTTCAGCTAATAAAATTCTTAGTGGTAAACTTTCAGCCAGTTTTGCCGTAGCAGGGGATGATGTCGGAGGAGGTGCTTTAGTTGTAACTGGCTGGTTACTTAATACCTGTAAGAAAACATTGTATAACTGCGCTTGTTTAATCGGCTTAGTGAGGAAAGCAGCAAAATTATGTTTAACAGCTTGCTCTGCTATTCTTGGTCTACCGAGAGAAGTTAACATTACTAACGGCAAATGCTGAAATTGAGGTAGTTTGCGGATTTCGGCAGCAAGCGTTAATCCATCCATTTCTGGCATTTGCATATCTAAAACTGCGATGTCATAGTGTTCGCCACGACTGAGACACTCTAAAGCTTCATTCCCCGCAGCAACCGCATGAGAAAGCATTCCCCAAGATTGCGCTTGTAAGGTGAGAATTTTGCGGTTAGTGGCGTTGTCATCGACTATTAGTAAGCGCTTTCCTGATAAGGTTGTAGCGGCGTTAGGAACATCAATTATTGATGAACAAGGAACCGATTGAGCTACTATCGTAAAATAAAAAGTAGAGCCTTGATTGGGTTGACTTTCAACCCACATTTTGCCACCCATCATTGTACTCAAGCGTTGGCTAATTACCAGCCCTAGTCCAGTTCCTCCATATTGGCGCGTTGTAGAGGAATCAACCTGTGAGAAAGACTGAAATAACCGATCCATTCGGTTAGCGGGAATGCCAATACCTGTATCTTTGACAGCAAATTGAATCTCGTAAGTGTCTGAATAGTTTTGTTGAACTTCACTGTTAATTTGCTTGGCTGTTACTGAAAGTACAACTTCTCCTGCTTCAGTAAATTTGATCGCGTTAGTTAACAAATTTACTAAAATTTGGCGCAGCCTAGTAATGTCTCCTAAAATTGTTTGGGGTGTATTTGGCTCAATTAAATATGCTAACTCTAATCTTTTACTAGCTGCTTTGTGAGCTACTAAATCTAAAGCTTCTTCAATCCCAACTCGCAGTTCAAAGGGATGTTCTTCTAAATCTAATTTGCCAGAGTCAATTTTAGAGAAATCCAGAATATCATTAATGATTGTAAGTAAAGAATCACCACTGGTACGGATAGTTTCTACAAAATCTCGCTGTTGTGGTGTTAAATTAGTTTCTAAAAGCAGCCCAGTCATGCCAATTACCCCATTCATGGGAGTGCGAATTTCATGACTCATAGTGGCTAAAAATTCGGCTTTTGCTTGAGTTGCTGCGATCGCCCGATCGCGAGTGAGTGCTAGTTCCTCTGCTGATAGCTTACGCTCAATTGTACTACCCACCCATTGCGCCATTAGCTTTAATAGCTCTTTATCTACTGGTTTAAATAATTTTTGGCGTGGTTGAGTACTAGAAAAACTTAGTGTGCCATAAACTTTACCTGCTACATATATTGGTGTACCAATATATGATTCTAATTTAAACTTTTCATAACAAGTATGGTTTCCCCATTCACAAGTGGCAGCGTGTTCAAAACTAACTGGTTCTTTAGCTTGCAAAACATCGTGGCAGTAAACCTGCTCTAATTTAAATACATCCCCCGCACTAATTCCACTATCTAAAGAGTAAGTAGCTATTACTTCAAAAATATTATTTTCAATATGAGATACGATGCCAATCTCTAGGCTTAAGCGTTGACATCCTACTTTTAGAAGTTCTTGTAGATGTTCTTCAAATTGCAAATCTTGAGCCGCTATCAACTCAGATAAAGCCCGCAATGAAGCTACACTTTCCCGTAAATCTTCTTCTGCTTGTTTGCGCTCTGTGATATCACTAATCATGCCTAAAGCGCCAGCATACTTTCCCTCATGATCAAAAACCGGATTTGTAGACACCATTGCCCATAAGTCTGAACCGTTTTTACGGCGAAATTTAAAATCGTGTTGTTCTTTAATACCTTGCTGGCGACGAGCTATATTATTTTGAGCGATCGCTCTTCCTTCTTGATCCATAAAAGCCAATAGCGGCTTTCCTTGCATTTCTGCTGCACTGTAGCCCAGCATTTCGGTCATTTTATTGTTAACAAAACTGGTGTTATTATCAGCATCAATAATCCAGATTCCTTCTGAAGCTGTTTCAATGATTTGACGATAACGATCCTCGCTTACCTTGATAATTTCCTCTGTCTGCTTGCGCTCACTAATATCTCGCAGTACCAGCACACCACCCGTTAGTACGCCATTTTCATCCCGTAAAGGTTTGGCAGTTGCACTTAACCAAATACCTTCTGGTATCTGAGAGTTAACTAAAAAAACTTCTGATTCATCTACAAGTTCACCTTGGAGTACTCGTGTTAGCGGTAGTTCGCTGAATTCATAAGGTGTGACTTTATCTGACTTGAAAAAACTATATTTTTCTATCCAGTCATTGCTAAGTGTTTCTGTAAGGCTTAAACCATGAAGTTTTCTGGCGGCGGGGTTGAAAATCAAAAATTTTCCTTGTGTATCAATTACCATTACACCCTCACCCATGCCATTAAGAATTGATTGTAAAATGTTAGCTTGATGTTGCAAATCAGCTTGGGAACGCTGTAATTCTTCCACTCTATTGGCTAAAATTGCTTGAGAATTTTGGGCTTCCAATGCCTTGCGTTCAACTTGTCGTTTAGCTTGACGTAATTTAACAATCAGCCAAGTGATCGATAAAGCTTCTAGCACAAATATTGTTAACTCAATAGCTAATTTCACATTTAAGGCTAGGGTATTAGCTGATAAGGCATAGTAAGGAGGTAAAAAGAAATAACCGTTAAGCAAAGCAGCCATTATGGTAGCTACTAATCCTGGCCCCGCACCGCCATAATAAGTACTGAGGATAATAGCAGCGAAAAACAACAGATAAGGGCTTTCTACGTTCAGCACACTGCGGAGCCGCACTTTCACCAGTAACACTAGCATTACCGTCAAGACAGCAACACCATAACTTTTGATCTGGAAGCGTGTTACGTTCCGCATTTAGTTTAGTCCTGAATATCTGATTTTCTGGCAAATATTTTTTGTGATTATACGGATACTTTCTTTAATAATTTTAATCTTTTTGCAACTGAGAAGGAAGGATAGAAGAATTTTTATTTATAGCAACCACCAAGGTAGTTATGACAAATCTTAGTAAACATCTGCGTAATCTGCATTTATCTGCTCACATCTGCGGAAAAAAAAGTGATTCGCAGCAATAAATCTCATGCACTAAAGGCTGTGACGGTTGCTATACTTTGAGGACATTAATTGATAGTTAAGAGTTTAGCTGAAAAGTAATTAGCAATAAAAAACATCTTTGTAGCCTGCGGTAGGCGCTACATTGGCGATCTCCTGCGTTTAAAATCTCTAGAAGTAACTGAGATAGTTTTAACCGGATTAGCTGAAAAAAGTTGTGTATTTAAGAAGCATTGAGTTCTAGCCAGCACAATGACGTTCCTAATTTGCCTACCAGATGCACTACTTAATGCCTTTTCCTGTTTTGAGCGCCTTGAATGGAGAACAGAAATGGAGGAACAGACTTTAAACTTTTCTGAGGAGGCATCGGAACAGTCTAAGTATCTGGAACTAGAACTGATGATGAGACCAGCATAGCTGTTCAGTTAAACTATGCAGTACCAACTGCCGCGATCGCAGCTTGTAGAGCAAGAGCCACATGAGTCCAGTGAGTCCCACCCTGACAGAAAACGATATAAGGCTCTCTTAATGGCCCATCGGCTGAAAACTCCGATGTGCTACCGTCGATAAATGTGCCACCTGCCATGACTAACTCACTTTCATATCCTGGCATCTCGGCTGGAACAGGATCGAGATAGGAACCAACTGGCGAATACTGTTGAACAGAGCGACAAAATGCCAGTAGTTTTTCTCTAGAACCCAGTTTAATCGCTTGAATTACATCCCGACGCGGCGCTGTGGGTAGTGGATTAACTGGGTAGCCTAATTTATCAAATACATAGGCGGTAAGGTGATTACCCTTCATTGCCTCACCTACCATTTGGGGAGCCAAGAACAGTCCTTGAAATAATAAACGATTTTGATCAAAGGTAGCACCGCCAGAACTGCCAATTCCAGGCGCGGTCAGACGACAAGCAGCAGCTTCTACTAAATTAGCTTTACCTGCTACATAACCACCCGCAGTAACAATAGTGCCACCTGGATTTTTAATCAGTGAACCAGCGATGAGATCTGCACCAACTGCTGGTGGTTCTGTGTCTTCAATAAACTCACCATAACAGTTATCCACAAAGCAAATAGTGTTAGGATTTTGTTTCTTGACTAAATGAACAATTTTTTCAATATCAGCAATTGATAAACTAGCACGCCAAGAATAACCACAGGAGCGCTGAATTAAAACTAAACGAGTGCTGTTACCTATTGAATGGCTGAGATTGTGCCAATCGACAGTTCCTTCCTCAGTCAGAGGTAGTTCTCGGTAACTGATGCCAAACTCTTTTAAAGAGCCTTGGTTTTGCCCACGCAAACCAATAACTTCTTCTAAAGTATCGTAGGGAGCGCCTGCAACTGCTAACATTTCATCGCCGGGACGAAGAACGCCAAATAGGGCAGATGCGATCGCATGAGTTCCAGAAACAAACTGCACTCTTACCGCAGCAGACTCAGCACCCATGATATCAGCAAAAACCCGATCCAGAGTTTCTCGTCCTAAATCGTCGTGACCATAACCACTAACACTAGCAAAGTGGTGAACGCCAACGCGATGCTCGCGAAACGCATTTAATATTCTTTGGAGATTTTGCTTGACCTGAGCGTCAATTCCAGAAAAAATCGGAAAGAGTGCATTTTCTGCCTCTTGTAGAACATCAAAGCTGTTCATTAAACCCTCATGCGCCCTGAATCGGCGCTAATTAAATAATCCACCATATCAAACTACTCAACTCGTTTTAAGGTTACTGCATGACTGTTGCCACCTCAACCAAACTTCGCACCGATTGGAGCATTATTATTTACATGGTGGCGATTCACCTCGCCGCCCTTCCAGCTTTGTTACCCAGCAACTTTAGCTGGGCAGCAGTAGGCGTTGCTGTCTTATTACACTGGATAACTGGCGGTCTAGGTATTACGCTGGGATATCACCGCCTAGTTACCCACCGGAGTTTTCAGACTCCCAAGTGGTTAGAATATTTCTTCATTTTTTGCGGGACGCTTTCTTGTCAAGGCGGGCCAATTGATTGGATTGGCTTACACCGCATACACCATTTACACTCCGATCATGATGGCGATCCTCATGATTCCAGCCAAGGTTTTTGGTGGAGTCACATGGGTTGGATGCTTCATGAAATCCCATCTAAAGCGGAAATTGACCGTTTTACAAAAGATATTGCTGATGACCCCGTATATCAATTTTTTCAAGTAGCCTTTATTCCCATGCAGGTTGTCTTAGGTTTCCTGCTGTATATGTTAGGCGGTTGGCCGTTTGTAGTTTGGGGTGTTTTTGTACGTTTAGTAGTTGTGTTTCACTGCACTTGGTTCGTAAACAGTGCTACCCATAAATTTGGTTATAGTACTTATGAATCAGGCGATCGCTCTAAAAATTGTTGGTGGGTAGCCTTAGTTACTTATGGCGAAGGCTGGCACAACAACCACCATGCTTTTCAATATTCCGCTCGTCACGGCTTGCAATGGTGGGAAATTGATTTAACTTGGATGACAATTCAATTTTTACAGCTACTAGGTTTGGCTACAAAAGTAAAACTGGCTGAAAAATAATTGTAGTCGAGTAAATTGTGAACTGTAAATTCAGTTATGAGTTGGAATTTTGAGTTAACATTATCAAATGTTAGCTCAAAGTTTAATATTTAAAATCAAAAATTTAATATTCAAAATGAACAAACGCAACTTCTTTATTGTAGATGTATTTGCAGTAGATAAATATACAGGCAATCAACTAGCAGTATTTTTCGATAATAACTTGTCGGATGCCGAGATGCAACGCATCGCCAAAGAAATGAATTATTCAGAAACCACATTTATTACATCTACAGAGATGCAAGATGGCGGTTACAATGTCAGAATATTTACGCCAGAGCAAGAATTGCCATTTGCAGGACATCCAACTTTAGGCACTGCATACATAATTCAACAAGAAATTATTAAGCAACAAGTTGATAGTATTATTTTAAATTTAAAAATTGGGCAAATTCCGGTAACACCGCATTATATTAATGATGAAATAGATATTTTGTGGATGCAGCAAAAGCAAGCTACATTTCATCGAATTTTAGAACCAGAAGCACTTGCGCCTGTTTTAAATTTAAACATAGAAGAAATTGACCATAAATTTCCAATTCAAGAAGTTTCTACAGGCGTACCGTTCATCATTGTACCTATAAAAAATCATGCAGCTTTAAAGCAAATCAAAGTTAATAAAGATAAATATTTTGAATTGATTGAGAAAACAGAAGCGAAAGCCCTACTCGTATTTTGTCCAGAAACTAATCATCAAGAAAATGATTTAAGTGTGCGGATGTTTGCTGATTATTTGGGAGTACCAGAAGATCCAGCGACGGGAAGTGCTAATGGCTGTTTAGCTGGTTATTTAGTTGAGCATTCTTATTTTGGCAAAGAAATAATTGATATTAGAGTTGAGCAGGGTTATGAAATTGGTAGACCTTCTTTGTTGTTATTGAAAGCTGAAAAGCAAGCAGATCAAATTAAAGTTGAGGTGGGGGGGAAGGTTGTAATGGTGGCTAAGGGAGAATTTGTTTAGCAATATCAATATCTCGGGAGAATTTAACAGCTAATTATTGATAAAAGCGATGAAGAGAGGGGAATATAAGTTTGGCATAAATGCGATCGCGCCAACTATTAATTGCCCAAAACTGTATCCTTAAATATTATCCCCTCCCCGTTTACAGGGAGGGTGTCAGCTTTCTACTCCTTCACCGGACGCATTGTGGGGAACATCACCACATCACGAATACTTTGAGTATTAGTCAACAGCATTACCAACCTATCAACACCTATTCCCATACCAGCACAATTCGGCATCCCTAAAGATAAAGCTTCAAGAAAGTCTTCATCCATTGGATGCGCCTCATCATCACCAGCATTTTTCTGGGCTAATTGTTCCTCAAACCGCTTTCTTTGCTCTCTGGGATCATTCAACTCAGAAAAACCGTTAGAATATTCTGTGCCATTAATAAATAGCTCAAATCTTTCTACAAAACCTGGCTTACTGCGGTGTCCTTTCGCTAATGGACTAACTTCTACTGGAAAATCAATTACAAATGTAGGCTGAATTAATTTTGGTACTACCAGCTTATCAAATACCGCATAAAGCAAGTAACCTAAACTTTGTGTTTCCAGCTTAGAAGTATTTAAACCCAACTGCTCTACTTTAGTAATAGCATCGGCTAATTCTAAACTGTCAAAATCTAGATGAGTTTCATCTTTGACAGCTTCGACCATTGTTTTGACTTGCCAATGCTTCCCTTGAAAACCAGGATACTTATCGCTGTAATCGTACTTGCGTTCTAAACTAATAGCTTCTCCCTGATATTCAATTTCATTCCCTTTCCCACAAGCAGCAGCAGCATTAATCATGACATTTTCTACAACTTCCAAAATGTCAAAGTAATCTGCATAAGCTTGGTATACTTCCAAGGATGTAAATTCAGGGTTATGGGTGCTATCAATCCCTTCGTTACGGAATACGCGCCCTAGTTCAAATACTCGCTCAAAACCACCACAAATTGCCCTTTTTAAAAATAATTCAGGCGCAATTCTGAGATATAAATCTACATCCAAGGCATTATGATGAGTGATAAATGGTCTAGCAGCAGCACCACCATATATTGCTTGTAAAACTGGTGTTTCTAATTCATAAAACTCGTTGTCAGTTAGATAGCTGCGAACATTTTGCACAATCTTACTGCGGAGTGCAAAGCGTTGAAAAGATTCGCGGTTAGAAGCAAGATCCATTTCCCGATGACGGCGGCAGGTTTCTGGATCATTCACTCCATAATATGAGTCAGGAAAAGGAATTGTTGCTTTAGAAAGTATCTTTAATTCCTTTACTTGAATAGATAATTGTCCGCGATTGGTACGAGTACCAATACCTTCCGCGCCAACAAAGTCGCCTTCATCAAGCAATTTTTCTATCTGAGAAAAAGTTAATCCTTTGGTATCAGCTACCCAACTTTTCTCAATTTTTAATTGAATTTTACCAGTAGCATCAAGTAAATCAATAAAGATTAACTTACCACTATCTCTTTTGGCGGTAATTCTACCAGCAACTTTGATCGATAATTCGTTGGGGTCATTTTGACCTTTTTCTAATTCGTTTCCTGGTTGACTAAACCATTCTTCTACTTGCTTTACAGTGTGCGATCGCGCCATCGCCTCGCTGGGATACGGCTCTATTCCTTGCTCTCGAAAGCTATCTACTTTCTGAGAACGAACTTCTGCTTCACTCCTAACCATTAATTGTCATCCTCTACAAAATATTTAGTTGCAATTGCCTGTTGCCTGCTGTCGCTCGTCTAGTATGTATTAATAGGAGCGTTGAAGTCTATTAGCTAATGCTTTTAGGCTGTCTAGTTGTATAAATAACAGCTTGTCAAGTATATTTTACAAATTTTTACTTAGGATTTTCTAAAAAACTATAAAATTATAAATCTCTACTAGGCTGATTGCAAAAATTAGATTTTTTTTAACGCAAAGAACGCAGAGGAACGCAAAGAAAGAATATGGATTTAAAGGATAGTTTACTAAATCATTTGAATGAAATAGTGCGCGATCGCGATCCTTATATCGCCTCTGCGGGACACTTCTATGTACAGCAATACATTCAACAACGACTGCAACAATGGGGAGAGGTAGTAACCCATGAGTTCCAGGTGCGGGGCAAAAACCATAAGAATCTTATCCTCAATCTACCCCCAATTAATTATCAAACACAGGCAATACCGCCAATTCTAATCGGCGCTCATTATGATGCTGTACCTGGAACCCCAGCCGCAGACGATAACGCGACAGGTGTTGCAGTGTTACTGGAGTTAGCTAAAGCGTTTGCAGCGCAACCGTTAAAATATCCCGTGCGGTTGATCGCGTTCGATATGGAAGAATATGGGTTATTGGGTAGTGAGGCGTATGCAGAAGAGTTAAAGCAACAGCAGCAACCGTTACGTTTAATGATTTCCCTAGAAATGCTCGGTTACTGTGATGATACTCCTGGTTCGCAACGTTACCCAACTGGTTTGGAACGTTTTTATCCAGATACAGGTAATTTTATTGCTTTAATTGGTAATTTAACGACTATTTTTGACTTAATTAAGCTGAGTCGCCATATTAGTAAAGCTGGAACTCCTAGCCAGATTTTACCAGTACCAAATAAAGGCTTAATGGTACGTGCAACCCGCCTCAGCGATCACTCTCCGTTTTGGGATAGAGGTTATCGCGCAATGATGATTACAGATACAGCTTTCATGCGAAATCCTCATTATCACAAACCGAGCGATCGCATTGATACCCTTGATTTAGACTTCCTCACAGGTATTTGTCGCGGTTTAATCAAGGGAATAACTTCTCTTTAACTATGAGACAAGAAAACCCCTACATTCTTACTTCCTCTGCCCCCTCTGTTTCACGACTATTGGGGGGTAACTCCCTTCAACCCCATATTTATATTTACCAGCTATGGTAGATCGGGATCAGCCTAGGTATTGACCCTACATCCTTAAAAGCAACATGAAACTGGATTTTTCTAGATTTTACAAAGCTTGTAACCCAGCTAAAACTTTAAGTGTAGGAAATCCTGAAGACCGTCAGTATTATATAGATTTTGCTTCAGTGCGTGGTGGCAAAATCATTGAGACAATCGGGCGAACGATTACACGGATATCACCCGATGATCCAACTTGCCAACTATTTACAGGACATATAGGCTGCGGTAAGTCTACAGAGTTATTACGCCTCAAAAGTGAACTAGAACAACAGGAATTCCATGTAGTTTATTTTGAGTCCAGCCAAGATTTAGACATGACTGATGTGGATATTAGTGATATTTTACTAGCGATCGCTCGTCAAGTTAGCGAAAGCTTAGAAAATAGCGATATTCACCTCAAACCTGGATACTTTTTGAATTTATTTAACGAAGTCAAAGAGTTTTTACAAACTCCAATTGAGTTGTCCGCGCAAGCTGAGTTTTCTGTAGGTATTGGTAGAATTACAGCTACAACTAAAGAAAGTCCTAACCTACGAAATCAACTCAGGCAGTATTTAGAGCCAAGGACAGAAGGAATTCTCAAAGCAATCAATCAAGAAATTCTGCTCAAAGCCACTCAGGAACTTAAGCTGCGTGGAAAAAAAGGTTTAGTTGTTATTGTCGATAACTTAGATCGAGTTGATAGCCGAATTGATTCAGGGCGATCGCTTCCAGAATACTTGTTTATTGACAGAGGCGCTCAATTAAGACGGCTTAATTGTCACGTCGTTTACACACTACCACTGGCATTAAATTTTTCTAATGAATACGAAGAATTAAAAAATCGCTTGGGGGGTGGAGTAG
Source organism: Oculatellaceae cyanobacterium (assembly GCA_036702875.1). Taxonomy (GTDB): domain Bacteria; phylum Cyanobacteriota; class Cyanobacteriia; order Cyanobacteriales; family PCC-9333; genus Crinalium. The sequence goes on from DATNQB010000035.1 coordinate 23,929, forward strand.
CACCAAAAGTTTTGCCAATGGTTCCCGTGAGAACTAGAAATGGCGGTGATTTTGGGCCAGGAATGTTTTTGCTGCGACAGTTAGTGTTAGTACGTGCTTTCCCCGAAGTCCCACCCCAAGAGCGTCAACAGCTAATCACAGAAGTTTTTGATTCTATGGAAACTCTAGATCGAATCTGTCAGATTAGTGGTGGTCATGTGCGAAATTTATTAGGGTTACTTTATAACTGCTTACAGCAAGAAGATCCACCCTTTTCACGCCAGTGTTTAGAGTATGTGATTAAGGGATATCGCGATGACTTAGTACTTTCTATTGAGGATGAACATTGGGAATTACTTTTCCAAGTAGTACAACAACAAATTGTTAGAGGTGAAAAAGAATTTCAAAGTCTGCTGCGTAGTATGTTTGTATTTGAATACAGAGATGAGACAGGGCGCTGGTTTGGGATTAATCCAGCTTTAGCAGAAACAGACAAATTCAAGTCTTTAACGAAAGCAGTTGTTTAAAATAATCGCTAGATATGTAGAGACACCCCAATAGCGCGTCTCTACAATACTAAGCATTAGGCTTCTTGCAAATATTATTTTTTTTCAGAATTGAAATTAACCGCAGATATAGCGCGTAGCGCTTCCCGTAGGGTACGCAGATGAAATACAAAATTTATCGACTTATGCAAGAGGTCTAATGAATAGTGATGCCAAAATTTTGCCTATGACATTAAACGCCTCGGAAGAAGTAGCCGTCTTAAATGAGCGATCGCTCAAAACATTAAGCAGGGCAATTACTCTGTCTGAAGGCAGTTTTTCCTTAATTTTGGTACGCTGCAACTATGTAGCTTTAAAGGCGCAGATGTGGCATCGGGTACAAGAATCATGCGGGATAAAACTGCAAAAGTTGGTTTTGCCACAGTCTGCCAATACTCTATTTACCACAATTAAGCCAGCGATCGTTAAATGCCCGCCTCCGGCATTAATGATTTTTGGTCTGGAGTCGGTAACATCTATCGACCAATTGTTAGTTTCTACTAACCAATTACGAGATGAGTTTCGCACTCATTTTCCCTTTCCTTTGGTGTTGTGGATTACAGAAGAAGTTCTCCAAAAGCTGACGCGACTAGCACCCGATTTTAAAAGTTGGGCTGCTAGTTCAATTAAATTTGAACTTAATCATTATGAATTGAATGCCTTATGGCATCAACTTACAGACGGACTATTTAGATATTTATTAATCGCTGGCGCTAGTAAATTTGTGCCTAATCAAGCTCTTGATATGGCTCCAGGCGGTCGTAAACGTCAAGAATTAGAGTCTGTGCGCCGAGACTTGTACTCCTCTGGTATGCAACCCCATCAAGCTTTGGAAGGTACTTACCAATTTGTTTTAGGTCGAGATGCTTATGCCAAAGATCGTATTAATGTCGCTTTAGAGCATTACCAAAACAGCCTTGATTCTTGGAAACAGCAAGACCAAACACAAGGAGAAAATCAACAAGATTTAACATTATCTTGTGAGCAATTTCCTAGCAATCATAGCTGTTTTGAGCACCAAGGAATTTTACTATTTCATATTGGGTTGTGCTATCGTCGTCTAGCAGATTTGGAACCTGCAAAAAGTTCTAAGCATTGGCAAGCAGCTAAAGATTTTTTCTTTGCAGCAGTAAGGGTATTTGAAGGGCAAGAACGCCATCAAATAGTTGCTCAGTTAATTACACAAGCAGGTGAGGTACTCAGGCATCTAGAAGCCTGGAAAGAGTTGCAAACCCTAGCATTACAATCATTAACACGGCTGGAAACTTATAACAGCCCGCTTCAACTTGCTCAAGCTAATGGGTTTTTAGCAGAAGTTGCTTTAAAAGCATCGAAACCAGTAGAAGCATATCAAGCAGCGCAAACTGCTTTATTTATTCTTGCTAATTTTGTTGGCGACTCGCAAACGGGAACTGAAAAAGCACTTCATCATCGCAGTTTATATTTACTACTGTTAGCCAAAGCTGAAAGACAGATGGATCAGCGATTTGTCGCCATGACTCATCTAGAACAAGCTCAAGAAGAAACCGAACCCCAGTATGATCCGCCGATTTACCTTAATATTTTAGAAGAACTGCGATCGCTCTATTTTGATCAAGGTCGATATTTACAAGCTTTTGAGATTAAGCAAGAACAACGCTCCATTAAGCAGCAGTATGGCTTCTCTACTTTTGTCGGAGCTAGTCCATTACAACCACAGCGTCGTCCTACAGGCATAACTGGTAACAATCACGTACAAGTAGCCCAAGAAATTATCGCCGCAGAGCGTACTAAAGATGTCCAGCAACTAATTAGCCGCATTAGCCGCAATGACTACAAACTTATCGTGATTCACGGTGCTTCAGGTGTGGGCAAAAGTTCCCTGATTAATGCAGGTTTAGTACCCACCCTGGCAACGCGAGTGATTTCTGCTAAAACAGCTTTACCTGTTGTTCAGCGAGTTTACACAGATTGGGTTGTAACTTTAGGGCGAAGTCTAGAGTTAGCACTAATTAATGTTGGTTACTCACTTGTAAGTCCATGCGATCAGCTAAATTCACTGGCGGGGATTGTGCAAGAGTTGCGTATTCTCGCATCCCGCAATATTTTAACGGTGCTGATTTTTGATCAATTTGAAGAATTTTTTTCAATTTGTACGACGACTTCAGAACGACAGGAATTTTATGATTTTTTGCGCGATTGCATGAATTTTCCTTATCTAAAAGTTATCTTATCTGTGCGAGAAGATAATTTACATTATTTATTAGATTTAGAGCGACGGATTAATTTAGATGCGATCAACAACAACATTTTAGATAAGCAGATTCGCTATACGCTTGGCAACTTTTCGTTAGAAAATGCTAAAAATATTATTAAAAGCTTAACTGAAGGGTCGCAATTTCCTTTAGAACCAGCTTTGATTGAGCAAGTAGTAAAGGATTTAGCAGTTGAATTGCAAGAAGTACGCCCAATTGAGTTGCAAGTAGTAGGGGCGCAGCTTCAATCTGAAAAAATCAAAACATTAGAACAATACTGTCAACTTGGTGTCTGTCCCATTTCAGTTTTAGTAGGGCGATCGCTCCAAGATGTGATTCTAGATTGTGGCTACGATAATGAAGATGCAGTTTGGTCAATTTTGTTTTCCTTAACTGATCAAAGAGGTACACGCCCCCTCAAAACTTGGTCAGAATTGTTAAATTCAATGGCAATACCAGGTAATCAAAAACGGCGATTAACAGATAAGTTAGAAGAACCTAATCAATTAAGTGTAAATCACCATACCTTTAACACTTTTTCACCTATATTAAGACGCGGTATCAACGCAGGGTTAAGAAAAAAAAACCTAGACAACCCACAGCTAGAATTGATTTTAAAAATTTTAGTGGGTTCAGGTTTAGTTTCTTGGGTACGTGAAGAACCAGAAGATCGCTATCAATTAGTTCACGATTATGTAGTTGAGCCAATTCGCCAAAAATACAACTCCCGCTTGCAATTTAAGTTGGCTTATAAAATCGAAAGAAATGAAATTGAGCTAGTGCGAGTGCGTAAACAAAGATGGCGAGCAATTGCTATTGGTTTGATTATGGCAGTGTTAGCAATTGCTGCTAGTGAATTTGCTTGGCGTGCTGAGACGCAAAGAAAATTAGCACAAAATATGCGTACTAATGCTGAATTAATCGCCTTGAGTGCTTCTTCGGATGCACTGTTTGTCTCCAATAAAAATTTTGATGCTCTGATGGAGGGATTAAGGGCAGGTATACGTCTTAAGCAAGAATTAATTAAAAGTAATAATTCAATATTAACAATTCCAGACTTAGGTATTAAAACAACCCTGAATTCATGGAATTTAGAGCAAAATTTTCTGCCGTTGCCAGCTAATATTGAATCAGATACTCAACTACAAGTAGTAACAGCACTTGAGCAAGCAGTTTACGGTATTAGAGAGCGCAATCATCTAGAAGGGCATAAAGATGTCGTATTAGATGTCAGTTTTAGCCGTGATGGGAAAATGATTGCTTCTGCAAGTCGTGACAAAACTGTGAGGGTTTCGCGTCCTGATGGTACTTTACTTAGTACTCTGAATAGTCATCATGGTAGTATTACCAGCGTAGCATTTTCACCCGATAGTAAGCTGATTGCTTCTGGAGGTTGGGATAAGAATATAAAAATATGGCGACCAGACGGTACTTTAGTCAAAAATATTCCCACAAATCAGGGCAACATCTATCGAGTTAATTTTAGTCCCAATGGAAAACTACTTGCTAGTGCTGGTGGGGATGGCACAATTAATCTGTGGACAATCGAAGGGAAGTTATTAAATAGCTGGGTAGGTCATCAAGGTGTTGTGACTTGGGTGAGTTTCTCTCCCGATGGCAATGTAATTGTCTCTGCTAGTGAGGATACAACAGTCAAACTTTGGAGCCCTGTTGGAAAATTGCTGAAAAGTTTAACAGGTCATAGTGGAAAAGTTAACAGCGTTAGTTTCAGTTTTAATGGTAAGTTGCTTGCTTCGGCAAGTGATGATAAAACTGTTAAAATTTGGAGTTTAAATCCCACAAATTCTAAAAAAAATCCGCTAAAAATCCAACTTTTACATACACTTTCAGGACATAAGAATTGGGTTTTAGGCGTGAGTTTCTCTCCAGATTCACGGGTGATTGCTTCTGTGGGAGAAGACAATACTGTTAGATTGTGGAATACCAACGGACAGGCTTTGAAAGTGATGCAAGGACATAGCGATAGTGTGACTGGTGTTGCTTTTAGTTCCGATGGTGAAACAATCGCCTCTGGTAGTTATGATAAAACTGTTAAATTGTGGAGACGCACGGGTAGTTCACGCACTGTATTAAAAGGTCATACAGATGGTTTGAATGATGTAAGTTTTTCTACTGACAATCAAATTATCGCTACTGCAAGTCGTGACAAAACTATCAAACTTTGGCAACGGGATGGGACTTTGCTTGCTACTTTAAAGGGACATAAAGACCGAGTTTATAGTGTTAGTTTTAGTTTAGACTCTCAAATACTTGCCTCCGCTAGTAAAGACAAAACTATCAAACTTTGGAATCGCCAAGGCAATTTTATCAAGACATTAACAGGTCATGATGATGCAGTCTTGGATGTGAAGTTTAGCCCTAATGGACAAAGAATTGTGTCTGCTAGTCGAGATAAAACGATTAAAATTTGGGATGCACTTACAGGAAAGTTGCTGAAAACTCTCAAAGGTCATCGCGAGCGTGTTAATGCGATCGCTTTCTCTCCTGATGGTGAAATATTTGCTTCTGCTAGTGATGATAATACTGTCAAACTTTGGACTGCTGAGGGCGCGTTAATTAAAACTTTAAAAGGGCATAGTGGTTGGGTTTTGGATGTTAGCTGGAGTTCTGATGGTCAGCTATTGGCATCGGCTAGTTATGATAATACTGTCAAACTTTGGGATCGTAACGGCGTGGAAGTTAAAACTATGAAAGGTGCTACTGATAGTGTGGCTCACGTTCGTTTCAGTCCATCAGGTAAAATATTGGCAACAACCAGTTGGGATAATCGGGTGCAACTATGGCGTTTAGATGATACTTTGCTGAAAACTTTACAAGGACACCGCGATCGCGTCAGCACTATGAATTTTAGCCCAGATGGGCATTTTTTAGCGTCAGGCAGTCATGATAAAACAGTAGTTTTGTGGAATTTAGATTTAGATGATTTAATTAAGCGTAGTTGCGATTGGCTAGGTGACTATCTTCAGAACAACCCAAAGGTAAAAAGTAGCGATCGCCATCTTTGCAATTAACAATTATCAATTAACAATTAACAGCAGACCGTGTTTAATGATAATTTTAATTCGATTTTATTGACTATCGACATCTAATTTGTTATAATAATCAACTTCTTGATAATTGATTATTGTTAATTGTTAATTGAAAAAGTGGCAAGTGTTAAATTAGAAAATATTACCAGAAAATTTAATAGTGCGGCTGCTATTGAAAACATTTCTTTTGAAATTCCTGATGGGCAATTCTGGGTATTAGTGGGGCCATCAGGTTGTGGAAAGTCAACAATTTTAAGAACAATTGCAGGATTAGAAACTGCTACGAGCGGTAATCTTTATATTGGAAATGTGCTAGTAAATAACATCCCAGCACGACAACGGGATGTGGCGATGGTATTTCAGAATTACGCTCTTTATCCGCACATGACAGTAGCCCAAAATTTGGCTTTTGGACTACAGATGCGGAAATTTGATAGTAAAAAGATCAAAGAGCGAGTGGAAAAAGTAGCGCGCTCGCTCGATATTTTCCATCTTTTAGATCGTAAACCAAAGCAATTATCTGGGGGGCAGCAACAACGGGTAGCATTGGGGAGAGCGATCGCCCGTGAACCGCAAGTTTTTTTGCTTGATGAACCTTTATCTAATTTAGATGCCCAATTACGAGATGATACTAGGGCAGAATTGAAGGAATTACATCAGCGCGTTGGTATTACTACTATTTATGTCACCCACGATCAAGTGGAGGCAATGACTTTAGCTGATCAGATTGTGATTATTAATCAGGGTAAGATTCAACAAATTGGCGATCCTCAATCAATCTATGCACGACCAGCTAATAGAATGGTGGCAACTTTCTTAGGAAGTCCACCGATGAATATTTTGCCAACAATTTATCAAGATGAATATTTGAAAATAGGTGAGCAATTTATAGCTTGCCCACAAAATTTTAAGAATAAATTAAAATTTAATAATGGACAAAAATTAGATTTAGGTATTCGCCCAGAGAATATTGAAATAATTGAACCGCAGGCAATAAGAGAACACCAAGAAGATGACGCGAAATTAGTCGTTGATGTAAAGGTTGTGGAACCTTTGGGGCGGGAGATTTTGGTGCGTGTAGCTGTTCCTCAGACAAGTGTTGTGATCAATATGCAAGCACCTGCAAATTGGCGAGGGAGTGTGGGCGATCACATTTATGTTGAACTCGATTTTAATAAACTATTTATATTTGACCTAACTACAGGCGAGACAATTTACCCGTTATAGCATTTAGCGTTTAGCAGGCGCACTTTTCAACCCCTCCCCACCTATACTGTATATTAAAGACTTATTGCTCAAGTAGAGACGCGAAATTTCGCGTCTCTACATCATGCTCTTTAGAGCAAAAAAACTTCAATGCTAGCCTGATTTATTAAATAAAATTATTTTAATTAAAAGATAAGCAATATATGGGCGGGTTTGGAAAAGTTATCTGTCTAACCCCTTGGGTTATCTTTGCAACCCGCCCCTACGGGCATATCTGTGGCACTCTACATTAAAAAAGAGAAAACCAAAAATCTCCCCCTCCCTGTGGACGGGGAGGGGTTTGGGGTTTTACGTTTAACTCGCGTTGACCTACTTAGCGGGACTTGACGGGGTGACAACCCCGTCGAAACTCGCTCTGCGCTTCGCGCAGAGCATTGTATGGTAAAAAATATCGGTCTCGATTAGTGACCAAGACCGAAAAAGACATTATGTTACCTGAATTTTATCAAACCTGCTTTCAAC
>DATNQB010000036.1 GCA_036702875.1 Oculatellaceae cyanobacterium
TTAGATATTTTTCTTTCATGCACTAAAGATGTTTGCGAGTTAATGAGATTAAAGCCAAATAAAAGCTTAAATTTTTACAGAGGTTTAAAAGCTGCATCCCTTATTCAGTCTTGTCTTTGACGGGGTTGTCACCCCGTCAACTTGCCTACTCCCTACAAACAATTACTTCACAGTTCAAAAGAACGGGTAACAACCAACTGTACGGTTTGATTAACTGGGATATACCAGCGTAAGTTCTGCCTATTCTTCCAGGTTAATAGCTACAGCTTGCAGATCCTTAGCCTTCTCTTCAGGAAGAGCATCATTGGCAAACATCCCTGCTGCTAATTCTGTCCCTGCTAGATACTTCAACCGATCGCTTGTGCGATAAGGTGGATAAAATTGCGCGTGTAAATGTGCCTCTGGATGCAGTTTCCCATCAGTAGGTGCTTGAAACCAAGCCATTAAATAAGGAAAAGGACGATTCCACAAGCCATCATACTTGAGAGTCACAGTCTTTAATGCTCTCGCAAGTCCTACACGCTGAAATTCTTTCAAATCTATAAATGTAGCAACAGGCTCAATCGGTGCAAGCCAAACTTCATAAGGATAACGGGCGCAAGCGGGTACGAATGCGATCGCATATTCATCTTGATAGATAATCCGCTTATTATCCGCAATCTCTTTTTGAATCAAATCTTGCAGCAAACCGCGCTGATTTTCCTGGTAATATACCTGTTGCATCTCCAGCATTCGTGCTGGAACTGGTGGCACAAAAGGATAAGCGTAAATTTGCCCATGAGGATGAGATAAAGTCACCCCCATTTCTACACCTTTATTTTCAAAGGGCAACACATACTGAATATTAGAGTGTTCACCTAGTATACGAGTGCGATCGCCCCAAACTTGAAACAGCAGTTCTATATGCTCCAACGATAGAGAACTCACAAAAGCCTGCGGATCTTGAGTAAACACTACCACCTCACACGCACCATTAGCGGGGAGAGTGTCAACAATACTCACAGGCGGATCATGCGCCTCTAAATACATCGACGGAAAGCGGTTATCAAATACCGCAACATCATATTTCCCTTGAGGAAGTTCTGTAGGAAAATTCGGATCGCTCGTAGGTGCTAACGGGTTATATTCCGCAGGGGGCATGAAAGTACGCCCCTGACGATGTGAAGCGTATGCAACCCATTCCCCCCGCAAGGGATGCCAGCGCAAATGGGGATTTGCTACCACTGGCTCCTTGCTAGGGCTGGGAGCGATAATATCATCAGCAATCGGATTGCGACTATATAAAGTTAGCTTACGCCCGTCTGGCTTTAACAGCTTGTAGGAGTACATCTTTCCCCTCCTGCGAGTGTCGCCGCGCGGATGGCTTCGATGGGAAACTTCGGAGTGCGATCGCTATACAGCAATCCATTAGCTTCCTGAAATGTATCAGTTAACTGTGTATAACAAAAGCCGCTAAACATTTCTACTGTGCTTACCGCCTGCATGAGCGCCGTATATTTCATTTGTAGCTCAGAAATATTCCAGCAGCGCTCATATCCCCAAGCTTTGTCCGCTTCTGGCGTTTCTCCAGGCGCGAATGCAATCCCACCAAATTCAGTGAGCATCACTGGTTGCCCTTGATGAGGATAACCGTCAAGCGTCAAAACCCGCCCACCTGGACGACGGCGATCAAATAGCTCCGATGGCTTGATCTCAGAATTATAACGACGAGCTAACTGTAAGGGATTAGTATCATAATCATGGATAGCAATAATGTCGGTTGTTGTACTTTCCCAACCATCATTACCAATTACTGGGCGAGTCGGATCTAAAGTTCTAGTTAAGTAATATAAAGCTTGAACATAATCTCGGTGAGCTTGAGACTCTACCAAATTAGGAACTCCCCAAGATTCATTAAACGGAACCCATACCACAATACAAGGGTGACTGACATCCCGCTCGATTACCTCAGTCCACTCCTTAGTAATGCGCTGCACCGCTTTAGGAGTAAAACGATAGGCGCTGGGCATTTCTTCCCATACCAATAAACCTAGAACATCTGCCCAATACAGGAAACGCGGATCTTCAATCTTCTGGTGTTTGCGTACACCATTGAATCCCATCATCTTAACTAGCTCGACATCGCGGCGCAACGCTTCATCAGAAGGTGCAGTCATCAGCGTGTCTTCCCAGTAACCTTGGTCTAGAACTAACCGCAGATAGTAGGGTCGCCCATTTAAGGTAAAGCGATCGCGCTGAAGAGTTACGCATCGCATCGCGGTATAAGATTTGACTTCATCGATCAGCTTGTCATTTTTCCAAAGCTGAATCTGTGCATCGATCAGCGTTGGCTTTTCAGGACTCCAGAGCAATTCATTACGATAGTCATCAAGACCAGGATCGGATAGAGCAATGCGTCGATGAATCTCTCCGTTAATGACTTGGTAGGAATCGTTGACTAAAACCTGCTTGCCAACACTGAGTTTTACTTTTAATTGCAATCCACTTACTTGTAAACCTGCAATAAAAGCCTCAACGCCAATTTCCCAACGCTCAAACTGAGGAGTCCAGCGAAGGCGCTCAATATAAGTTACGGGAACGTATTCAAGCCAGACTGTTTGCCAGATACCAGAAGTGCGAGGATACCAAATACTATGAGGTTCGAGTTTCCAATCCTGCTTACCGCGCGGTTTAGCAAGGTCGTGAGGATCATCACTTGCACAAACTGTGATCCGAGTCAGTTTATTTTCATCTAATACTGAGGTAATATCTATTGTGAAGGGAGTATGTCCACCTTCATGCTCACCCACGAAGTGACCGTTAACCCATACACGGGCATGATAGTCTACTGCTCCAAAGTGTAGCAGTACCCTACCTTCACCGCGTTGAATCTCAACTTCTCGCTCGTACCAGCAGTTGGGATGAAAGCCTGTATCACCAACTCCACTGCGAACAGATTCAGGAGCAAACGGCACTTCAATAGTGTGCGTCCACTCACTTAAATCCCTTGGACAAGCATATTGCCCCTGATCGTCAAAACTAAATTTCCACTCACCATTTAAACTTTTCCAATTGCTGCGCTGCAACTGTGGTCGTGGATACGCGGCTGCTGAAGAATCAACTATAGCCTCGGCATCTAGCTTAGATGACTCCTTTACCTCACGATTTTCTATAAAGTTACCCAACGATTGCATAAAGGCATCTATCCTAGGTCAGATATATTGTTCCCTGCTCTATCTTCAATCTAACTTTTTATGGTCATAATTTCCTACCTTTTTAGTAGGTAAAGATCTACCTTAAGGGCAGATACGGATTAAGACTAATTGGGCTTAGGTGCAAAGTGTTATAGCAATTAGCATTCAGCTTAGGTTACGCCAAGGCGCGGAGCGCATACAGTAGTCAACTTTTGTATTTTCCTTAGCCTGTATAGGTTTCACCCTTAGAAGTTGTCAATCGCTTTGCTTCCGGTGCTATATATATATCTCAAATAATTAAGGGGTAGGCAAAAAACCTATCCCTTAATTATAAATAATTTCTTTGTCAATCTTTTGAAATGAGTGTGGTTATAAGTAGTTGGCGCTTTCTTTTAACTCCCCCTGCTGCCCCTGTTTATCACCACCAAGAGGTTTTAACCACACCCTTTTGAACGTAGCTGAGTAAATTACCACAATGCTCGCACAGGAGTAGATTGCCTACTGCGATTGGGAGAAGTTGTATTAGATTGATTGCTGCGAGGTTGTTGACTAACACGCAAGATCGGGCTGACTAACGCTAATACCTCATCACGTGTCGCGTAACCATCAAAGGCTTGTGAATTAAATGGAATAGGGGAACCACTGCGATTTTCTTTGTAAATGACTTCACTAGGATTTCTAATCCAAGGTCGCACGTTACTACCAAGTAGAGTTTGGCGCAAGAATCGGATACCCGCAGCATGACGAGCTTCTACAGAGTGTATAGCTAAAGCTCCAGCTAGTACTGGTTCAGCAGCTTCCCCTGCTGCGAGTAAATTCTGTACTTGCCCTTTATAAGCTGCTACTCCTAAATCTTCTACATACTGTCCGGCTAGGAGAAGATCAGCAGCATTAGCAAAGGGATTTCGACCTAAGATGGCGTTGTAATTAGGATTTTCGGGAATAATAACTGCATCTGGATTGCCACCCAGGGATGTCAATATCGGCGATAAATCTGCAACGTGGCTAGCTTCATCTTCTCCGTAAGAAACTAGCGCGTCTTTAGCTCTTTGGGGAATATTGGCTAACCTACCGTTAACAACTTCATTGTTGGCACGACGATAAAAATCAGCTTCCAACTTTTCTAAAGTTAAAGCGTATTCTACTACTTGCCGAGGTGTCAGTGTGGCACTTTGAGCGTAGGCTGATGCGGGATTTGTAAATAGTGATAGAAATATTGCGGGCAATATTAATAGAGCGATATTAGCAGGAACAAAAGTTGCAGCGATCGCCTTACCAATCTTACTGATTATTTTTGTCAAAAATTTGTGGGCAGGTTGCACATTTGCTAATGCCCGATTTACCACTAGGGCTAAAATGTTTTTCATTTTAATTAATTCCTTCGTTCAGGCAAAAAGCGAGCCAGTAATCGGGTTGTTCAATATGTTGAGCGAGCTAACAATTTCTAGCATTTGCCCAGTCGTGTATAATTCATCGTAGGCACGACCTTTAAGTGGGTTAATATCGGGGACTAATTCTGTGTCGTTCACAGCGCGCTCGCTATCTGGCTCTGTAGTTGGTCTTTGTAGTAATGACCGAATTCCGGCAACGTGACGAGCTTCTACTGATACAATTGATCCGGCTGCTAGAAGGAATGTCGGATTAGTTAGCCTAGTGCCTGCACCATTGTAGGCGTGTATGCCTGCATCTTCTAAGGCAACAACAGTATTCAAAATTTTACTGCGATCAGTTAATATAGCTGCTAATCCAGCCTGGTTAAAACTGAGATCTCGTGTTTGAAAGATCGCATTTCTGCCTAGTACCTGACGGAGAAATGCCGCATGAGCAGATTCGTTTGAAACCAAGGATTTCATGTAATCCACTTCGTTGCGATCGCGAAGTTTTCCACTATTTACAGCTGCTGCATAAAAGGTTGTTTCTAATTCTTCTAGCATCAGAGCAAAATTAAGAATGCCAAAATCATCAGCATTAAAATTTAGAGTTTTTATACTATTACTTGGCTGGGCATTTAATGCTTGAGGTATGGTTGTGGCTGCCATTGCTCCTATACTTACCAATCCCCATTTTAACAACGTACGACGCGATGAAAATATTTTTTCCATCGGCTTTATTGGCAAAACCATAAGCTAATTCCTATCAGGATTTTAAAGTAAAAGGAAATGTTTGCTATATAAATTAGTAACTTACTAAATCACACTCAGTTTATAGCCTTTGGTAGATAAGAGACGTATCTTTAGATAGATGGTAAAAGTACTCAGATATCCAAATCATTGACAATTGTCACAATGTCCACAACTAAAATTAGTTGCTTCTTTGGTAAACCCAAAAGCGCGTAACAAAAACTGCCAACGACACCCCCGCGTTTTGAGATATTCACTCATCTGAGATTGAATTTGTTGCTGTAATTTATTCAATTCGTCAAAAGCTCTAGATTTTTCGGAAGAATGGCGGATATAATTAAAAGGGTCTTTCCACTGTAATTGTCCAGCACTGTGCAACAAAGCAAGAGCAACTGCACCATCATTAAACTGCTTGGTTACTGTTGTTAATTCTCCCTGTTGTGGAATTTTTTGAGCAATTTGTTGAGCGTTTTGGTATTGTAAGCGCAACTTTTTAGCAAAAAAATTCTGCCTTTCCTTATCCTCTGGATTGAAAAACCCAGTTGGTTCACTAATTAACGTAAGTGCGTCTGCTGGTTTCCCATCTCGTCCGGCGCGTCCTATTTCTTGCACATATTCGGATAGCAAAAAAGGCGTATGAAAATGGACTATCCAACGCACATTTGGTTTATTAATACCCATACCAAATGCACAGGTACAAATAACAAAAAGTATTTCCCCAGTTAACCAGCTAGATTCTATTTTACGTCTTTGTTCAGGACTTAACCCTGCATGATAAGCTGCGGTTGCATAATTTTGTTGCTTTAACCATTCTGCTAACTCCTCACTATCTTTACGAGTGCGGACGTAGACTAAACCAGCTTGCTTTAATCTTGCTTGAATAAATTTTAATAATTGTTGCTTGCGTCCTCTAGGTGTCCAAACAATTTGCACCTTGAGGTTAAGATTATTGCGGTAAGGATTAATTAAAAATACTTGTGGTTGTTGTAGTTGTAAAACTTCTCGAATAGTTGCTTGTGCCGTAGGATCTGCTGTAGCGGTGAAAGATGCGATCGCCATCTTTGTCCCAGCAGGTTTAAACTTAAGTAAAGCTGGTCTAACTGCACCCAGTCGTCGATAAGCTGGTCGAAAAGTTTCCCCCCATTGCACCAAGCAATGCGCCTCGTCTAAAATTAACCCATTAATCTTTAATTGCGGTTGACATAATCTTTCCCATACTGGCGTACTTAATAAAGTTTCTGGTGATAAATATAGTAATCTTAGCTGTTGTCTTTCCAACGCTTGTAAAGTTTGCTTGCGTTGGTAAGATGGTACTTCGCTATGTAATAAGGCTGCTGGTAATTTTCGCTCTTTTAATTCCTGAACTTGATTTTCCATTAATGCTACAAGTGGAGAAACTACCAAAGTTAATCCTGTTTGTAGTAAAGCTGGAAGTTGAAAACAAATTGACTTTCCTCCCCCCGTAGGCATCACAATTAAAGCATCTTGCTTTGATAGCAAACTGCAAACAATTTCTCCTTGAGGCGGGCGGAAATCTTCATATCCCCAAATTTGCTTGAAAGTAGCGCGGATATCATCCCAGGATGTTGTTTCAAAATTATCCATAATTAGGTAAGAGAGGCGAAATACGTGCAAGAATTAGAAATAATTGCCCATCGGGGTTATTCAGCTATTGCACCAGAAAATACTATGGCAGCTTTTTACGCTGCTATTCAACATCAAGCTGATTCTATTGAGTTTGATGTCCAATTATCTGCCGATGGCGTACCTGTAATCATTCACGATCATACTTTAGATAGAACCACAAACGGGACAGGTAAAGTAATAGAAACAACTTTAGAACAACTTAAAAAACTTGATGCTGGATACTGGTTCAATCCTGTATTTGCTAATGAAAAAATACCCATATTGCAAGAAGTATTAAGCAGCATTAAATCTGTCAAAACCCCAAATTTAACAGGATTAAAAAATATTTATGCCGAAGTCAAACAAGCAGAATTGTGGACTACGACTAATATAGAAAAATTGCTTCAGATACTTATTGATGAAGAATGGGAAACTCAATGTATTGTTGCTTGCTTTAACCATGATTTTCTAAAAAAAGTACGGGAATGTAATTCCACTATTAAACTAGGTTATTTAGTTGCATCAATTGAAGAATATACCGAAAAGTTACCCCAAGCTACTGCTGATGGTAATGCGATGATGTTGAGTCAATATAAGATTTTACTAAATTACCCTAGCTTAGTTCAAGATACTAGAAATATTGGTATTGATGTTGGCGTTTGGACAGTTGATAATCAGGAAGAATTTCAAAAATTAACTAATCTAGGCATTCAGCGAATAGTTACTAATTCTTTGCTCAATCTAACTTTGTAATGTTATACCTGATCAATTCTTCTTCACTTTGCAGACTTTGCGTTAAAAAAATAAACCCCCGCCCTTTACCATAAAATTATTAATAAACTACCAATAACCTTTCAATATCGTTAGAATAAAAGATTGCAGCCTCACTAACTCAGATTTAGATATGTCCTTGCCCATTGTTGCTATTATTGGTCGCCCGAACGTGGGCAAATCTACCGTAGCCAATCGTTTAGTTGGTGCTAACGATGCTATTGTGCATGATGAACCAGGCGTTACGCGCGATCGCACTTATCGTCCTGCATTCTGGCAAGACCGCGACTATATCATCGTAGACACTGGAGGCTTGGTGTTTGATGATGATACCGAATTTTTACCTTTAATCCGCGAACAAGCAATGGCAGCCTTAGCAGAGGCAAGTGCGGCAATATTTGTAGTGGATGGACAAGCAGGACTGACTACGGGAGATCAAGAAATTGCTGAGTGGTTACGTCAGCAGTCTGTTCCTGTAGTACTGGCTGTTAATAAGTGTGAATCTCCACAGCAAGGTTTAGTTCAAGCATCGGAATTTTGGTCACTAGGTTTAGGCGAACCATTCCCCATGTCCGGTATACATGGTAACGGTACAGGGGAGTTACTTGAACAGCTAGTTACCCATCTACCATCTGTAGACGAAATCGAAGAAACCCCAGAAATTAAAGTTGCAATTGTTGGACGACCCAACGTTGGCAAATCCAGTTTATTAAACGCCTTAACTGGGGAAAACCGTTCAATTGTCAGCCCGATTTCTGGTACTACCCGCGATGCGATCGACAGTGTAGTTGAACGTAATGGCACAACATACCGTTTAATTGATACTGCTGGCATCCGCAGAAAGAAAAATGTGGAGTATGGAGCCGAATTTTTTGGAATTAATCGCGCCTTCAAAGCAATACGTCGTGCTGATGTGGTTTTGCTAGTAATTGATGTTTTAGATGGAGTTACTGACCAGGATCAAAAACTTGCTGGGCGAATTGCTGAGGAAGGACGCGCCTGCGTGGTAATAGCCAATAAGTGGGATGCTGTAGAAAAAGACTCCTACACGATCTATGAACACCAAGCAAATATTAGAGATCGACTAAGCTTTGTTGAGTGGGCAGAAATAATTTTTACCAGTGCTTTAACCGGACAGCGAGTAGACAAAATTCTAGATTTAGTAAATGCTGCTGTCGAAGAGCATAAACGCCGTGTATCAACTGCTGTGATTAATGAAGTGCTAGAAGAAGCAATTAGTTGGCACTCTCCTACAGTTAGTCGCCAAGGACGGCAAGGCAAAATATACTATGGTACTCAAGTAAGCACACAGCCTCCTAGCATTGTGTTATTTGTAAACGATCCCCAACGCTTCAACGACAACTACCGTAGATATATAGAGAAGCAGTTCCGACAACAGTTAGGCTTTAAGGGATCGCCAATTAAATTAATGTGGCGAGGTAAAAAAGTGCGTGAGATGGAAGGAATGCAAAACCGTTCTAATCGTGCCACCCGCGTATAATTTTGGCTTGGGAGTAGATTTGTCTTGAAAATAGGGAAGAGGGAGAGTGAGAAGAAATTTTCACTTCTACTTCATTTATTCATAAGTAAAAACTTATGAGCGTCTCTTGCACCCATTCAATAAAATCTTGGGTGACATCTGCGTCCATCTGGTCACATCTGCGATCAAAAAAAGCCAAATTTGTGATTTTTGCTCTTTGGTATAGTCGCCAGAAGGCAAATAAGAAATTGATCGGTGTAGATGACGATCGCTGATGTAAATCTCTAGAATGACTTGTGGTATAGCCAAAGATACAAAGCTATTGATAAGTTGTTGGGGTGTTGCTGATACAGCCTCATAAATATATAAAAGCTAACCACTAACCGCTAACTGAAAAGATGGATTTACTGCGATCGCTTCCTTTAGGGTTGTATCTGGAAAAACCTATTACCTGGCTACATCATCTTGATCCCAGGGTAAAACTAGCTTGGTTAATGAGTTTTCTGTTTGCCCCCATTCTGGCAAATCCCTTTTTTCGGGTGGCGCTAGTAGTATTGCTAATCTTAATGACCTTGACAGCAGCTATTCCCTGGCGAGTGTGGAAGCAGCAAATGGGTTGGTTGCTGACGCTGGGTGTGTTGGTATTAGTTCTAACAGCGATCGCACCTGATGGACTAAATATCGGCTATCAACCGCGCTTACCAGCTAGTAATTTAGAACTACCTCAGCCTACCTCTTACCAATACATCTTATTGAAGTTAGAATTAGGCTCAATGAAGCTGTTAATTACCCGCAAATCTCTAGATTTGGCGATTAACGTCAGCACCTTACTATTTACCTTAATTTACAGCACCAACCTTTTCTTACTTACCACCGCCCCAGAAGAAATTACTGATGGAATTGAAAGCTTAATGCGACCATTGCGACGCTTCAATGTCCCAGTCACAGAAATTATCTTGACATTAACTTTATCTTTGCGCTTCATTCCGCTAGTTTTGGAAGAAGTACAAAACTTAATTCGTTCTGTCTGGACACGGGCGATCAACTGGAAAAAGTTGGGCATCCGCAGAAGTTCCCAAGTATGGTTAATGGTAGCTGAAAGATTATTAGAAAATCTGTTATTGCGTGCTGAACAAATTGCCAGCGCGATGAATGTGCGAGGTTTTACCACTCCCAATACTCATAGAGTACAGTGGCATGAATTGCGACTCAGAGCAAGCGACTTTGTAGCCCTGGGCATTTTAGTCTTATTATGGGGAGCTAGAGTGTTTTTTGGTTCGGAAGCGTGAGGCATTTAGGTAGAAAGCTTGTTTTAGCCCTTGACAGTCACTACTCTTGATGCTATGCAACAAATACAACCTTGGTATTGGCGATCGCTTCCCCTAAAACAACGAACCGGAAGCGAAGTATTTAATCTCCTATTTAGACATCATCAAATTGCCACTCTCCTAGAAAGCCCATACCCTTCACCATTAGATCAACCACAGTTAACTCAATATTCCATCTGTGCAGGTGCACCGCGAACTATCCAAGGACAGCCGCAGATGTGGACACCACAAGTAGGGGAAATTCTACCCTTCTTAAAAAACTTGCTGCAACAGGGACTTATCAGCCAGCAACAAACACCAACTACTAACCTCACCCATCAACATTTACCCTTCACAGGTGGCTGGTTAGGTTGGCTAGGATATGATCTTGCTTGGGAAATTGAACGACTTCCAAGTTTAAAAGTTGATCCTCTACCTTTTCCTGTGGCTTATTGGTATGAACCAGCATCTTTTGCAGTCTTGGATCATTGGGGACAAACGCTTTGGTTAGCGGCAAGCACTGAAGCCGAACTAAATTTATTACAAACTAACCTAGCTAAAAAGAGCAAGCGTGGAGAGGTGAAGAAGGGCCGTGAAAAATTCTTAACTTTCTCTAGTGCCGATCAACAACAGATTTCTAGTAGTCAACCTCGTTTATCAATGTTGCAGTCAGACTACGAAACTGCTGTCAGACAAGCTAAGAAATATATTCAGGCTGGCGATATTTTTCAGACTAATCTTTCACTGAGATTTGAAGCGCAAACAACAGCAGATAGTTGGGCAATTTATCAAGCATTACAAGAAATCAATCCTTCCCCTTTTGCTAGTTATTGGCAAACACATTGGGGTGCTGTCATTAGCTGTTCTCCAGAACGTTTAGTGCAGTTGCAGGGAAACTTTGCACAAACACGCCCGATTGCGGGGACGCGATCGCGTGGCGCTACTTTAGAACAAGATCAACAATTAGAGCAAGATCTGATTGTCAATAGCAAAGAAAGAGCCGAACATATTATGCTCGTTGACTTAGAGCGCAACGACTTAGGACGAGTTTGCGAGTGGGGATCAGTAGAAGTCGATCAGCTACTAACTATAGAGCGATATAGCCACGTCATGCACCTAGTCAGCAACGTTAGAGGCGAATTAAATTCCAACTGCGATGCGGTTGACTTAATTCGCGCCCTCTTTCCTGGTGGTACAATCACTGGCTGCCCCAAAGTTCGATGTATGTCCATTATTGAACAACTAGAACCAGTCCGCCGCAACTTATTCTATGGCTCTTGCGGCTACCTAGATTGGCGTGGCAACTTAGACTTAAATATCTTGATCCGCACCTTGCTATATAGCACTCCAGACTCAGGAATAAGTACTGTTTGGGGTCAAGTAGGAGCCGGAATTGTTGCAGATAGTAACCCAGAAAAAGAATGGTACGAGTCCTTGCAAAAAGCGCAAGCTCAACTAACAGCTTTGAAGCTTGTATAGCTGTCAGCTATCAGTAGTCAGCTATCAGCTATCAGTAGTCAGTTATAAATTTATTTGGTCTTAACTGCCTTTGCTGTTGCTATACAATAAATTAGCTAAACGACATAGGCAATAATTTGAATCAATTTCTAGCTATTCTGTAACCATTGATCCATATAAACACTCTTATGCAAAGGTTAGGACAAATCGTAAGACTGAAAATTAAACATAGCAAGTAAAATAAAAAGCTAACTGCTAATAGCTAAGTGCTAACTGCTATAAATAAATATCCTCCTAAGCCCCTTGTGGGTTCAGACTTCATGCCTGAATTTTGATGAGCAACGAAACCTATCTCAATCACCCAACCTTTGGCTTACTCTATAGAATCTGTCTACTTGACGACAATCAAGAGTTATTCACTACCTTGTATGCCCAGCGCATCTTTTTTTTAGTGAAAATGAATTCTAATGAACAAACCTTTGAACCAATTACTCGCGCTGATGCTCGTTTGATGGTAGAAAGCCGCCTCCGCAACTTTCGTCGCAACGGTCAAGCGCAAGATTACCAGCAGCTTCAAGCAATTCATCAAAAAACATTCCAATGACTGGTTTGATTACACAACGTCTTGTTGAGATTCGGCAACAGCTTCCTGTATCTGTGCGATTGATTGCCATCAGTAAACAGGTATCTGTGGATGATATTCGAGAAGCTTATGCTGCTGGGATCAGGGATTTTGGTGAAAGTCGTATTCAAGAAGCCGAACTCAAACAATCACAGTTACAATTACCAGATATCACCTGGCATTTGATTGGACATTTGCAAAGTAATAAAGCTCGTAAAGCTGTCGAAAAATTCCAGTGGATTCACTCATTAGATAGCTTAAACTTAGCTCAAAGGCTTGATGAAATAGCTGCCCAGATCTCCCGTCAACCTGAAGTCTGTCTGCAAGTTAAAATGTTGCCAGACCCTAACAAATATGGCTGGACTGTGCCTGAATTGCTTGCCGATTTACCAGCACTAGATAAATTTGAGCATATTAAGATTAAAGGATTAATGACAATTCCGCCCCAGGGGCTTCATACCTCAGAGGTATTAGCATTATTTCAGCGTACGGTTGAATTAGCTGATCAAATTAAGCAAGAAAACTGCTTAAATATTCAAATGCAGCAGTTATCGATGGGAATGTCAGAAGATTATCAGTTAGCAGTGCAAGCAGGTGCCACGATGATTCGTCTAGGACGCATTATTTTTGGTGAAAGGACGGTGTAACTAACACTATAGCCCTGCCATTGATAATCAACATCTGTATAAATAAAGTATGGGTCAAGCAAGTCTATAAGCTAAGATATTGCCAACAGCAGTTGATAATCAGTACTTAGAGTTAACCGAAATTTCTTGAGGAGCATGAACAGTGAATAACATTTTTACGAAGTTACGAGATTTTGTTGGTCTTAATGAACCAGCAGAATATGAGTACGATTACGAAGAAATGGACGGTATAGAACAGTACCCCAATGAATATCAAGAACAGCGTCCTCAACCGATACAAGAGGAAGATAACCGTTCACGTCGGCGGATTCGTGAGCGGACAGTTATAACAGCAGACTTAGGAAGAGGAGCAGCAATGAATAATGTGATTGGTATGCCTGGATCTGTCAACGGTGCTTCTGAAGTGGCGGTGATTGAACCCCGTTCTTTTGAAGAAATGCCCCAAGTAATTCAAGCTTTGCGGGAGCGCAAGTCTGTAGTTTTAAACCTAACAATGATGGATCCAGATCAAGCACAGCGTTCAGTTGACTTTGTTGCTGGTGGTACTTACGCGATTGATGGTCATCAAGAACGCATTGGCGAAAGTATTTTCTTATTCACACCTAATTGTGTTCAAGTTAGTAATCAATCAGGTGTCACTACCGAAGTACCACAACCACAAGTACGAGTTGCTCGTCCAGCGTCTCCTACTCCCGCTTGGGCAACTGAACAAGTTCGTATGGCTCAGTAAATCAGCACATCAGCACTCAGCACCGTCAGTTACAACTGGTATTATGCCAGAAATTGTACTTGCTCTAAGGGCTTTGGGCTGATAGCTTTTTGATATTTGTGAGACGGAGAATAGATTGTCTATTAAGTTTGGCATGATCGGTGGCGGGGTAATGGGTGAAGCATTGTTATCCCGCTTAATTGCTCAAAAAATTTATGATCCCGATGCAGTGTTGGTGAGCGAGCCATCACCTGCTAGGCGGGATTTTTTAGTTTCTCAATATCAAGTCCAGGTAACAGATGACAATTCTTTGGCAGCAACCGCAACAGAGGTGCTGTTACTGGCAATTAAACCCCAGGTTTTTAATACGGTGGTTTCAGATTTAGCTGGAATAGAAGTTGAAGCTGGGCAATTAGTAATTTCGATTCTGGCTGGAGTTCCTTTAAAGCAATTACAATCGGCTTTCCCAGCACAGCCGATTATTCGGGCAATGCCTAATACTCCTGCAACTGTAGGGGCAGGAATTAGTGCGATCGCAAAGAGCAATAATACTACTGAGCAGCATTTAGACCAGGCAAGAAAGATTTTTCAAGCTGTTGGGCAAGTGGTGGATGTGCCAGAAACTTTGATGGATGCTGTCACTGGTTTATCTGGTTCGGGGCCTGCTTATGTGGCAATTATGATTGAAGCACTAGCTGATGGAGGTGTTGCAGCAGGTTTGCCTAGAGCGATAGCTTCTCAGTTGGCTTTACAAACTGTACTGGGAACAGCGCAATTATTACATACTTCAGAACTGCACCCCGCAGAATTGAAAGACCGTGTTACCAGTCCTGGTGGCACGACAATTGCTGGAATTACTCAGTTAGAATTAGCTGGTTTTCGCTCTGCATTGATAGAGGCAGTAATAGCAGCTACTAAACGTTCTCAAGAGTTAGGGAAGTAATTTTTAGCCGTTAGATTCTATCGGAATAGTAAATTAAACATAAAACCAAATTCCTCTCCTCGTACACGGGGAGAGCTTGGGTTTAGCTTTTTTTTAATGTGTTCTAACTTAGTTAATCACTAACAGCTTCCTCAGTTGGCACTTGTTGCCCAATCTGCGGTTCTGTACCAGCAAGTAAGCGTTGAATATTGCTGCGATGCCGCCAAATTACATAGAAACCAGCAACAGCACCGAATAGTACGTATGGAAGAGGCTGTTTGAACAAAATCATCAAAATGCTAACTGCGATCGCGCCACTAATAGAACTTAAAGACACAATCCGAGACAAGGCAAACACTACGCCAAACACTCCTCCTGTTCCCAATCCTACTTGCCAACACATAGTTAATAAAACACCTAAGCTGGTGGCGACAGATTTGCCGCCAGTAAAGTTCAGCCAAATTGAGCGACTATGACCGAAGATTACAGCGAATCCAGCAGCGGCTATCAACCAAGGTTGCCAAGTTATAGGTAAAGGCATCAACTTGAAAGCATAAAACGCATTAACAGCAGAAAGCGCGGCTACTCCCTTGAATGCGTCAACCAGTAAAACTACTAATGCAGGGCCTTTGCCTAAAGTTCTTAGCACGTTAGTAGCACCAGTAGAGCCAGATCCTTGCTCTCGAATATCTATTCCCTTGAGTAACTTACCTGCTGTATAACCAGTTGGAATTGAACCGAGTAAATAAGCTGCAAGTAACAGCAGACCGCAAATACTTAACTCAAGAAACATATATAAATCAATTAACAATTATCAATTAACAATTATCAATGATTAATTAACAATTATCAATTAACGAATGCCAGTCTTTAACTATTGTGATGAAAAATCAAAACATTCTTCTATTATTTTCAGCCCCAAAATTCAGTGGCAGGGTAGTTAATAATTCTTCATTGGTCATTGATAATTGTTAATTGTTCATTATTTGGTAGCTAATCACTTAGAATCTAAAATCGCTCTCCCTAGGCATTTGCTGAGGATCGGGAGCAAAAGCTAACCACAGGGGAAATTGTAGCAGTGATAGATTAATTTGTTCTTCGGTTTCATCAACTAAAACCAGAGGCATTTGCCCTTGCTTAACCAATCTGTCTGCTTTCAAAACTAATGGTTCTGGGTCTTCAAACAAAATGAGTCCGCGCTCTGGGCCGAAGTCGCTGCGTGAAATGCCTAAACAATCTTGCAAACCACGTCGCCATTCTCCTAATCTTTCTGGGGAGTTGGCAAGCACTAAGGTACGCAAGCGATCGCTATATAGATCGCGTAATATGGAAATCACCGCCGAGGCGATCAAAATATTTTGTAATCTGCTGCCCATAGTGCGAATTGCACCGCGCCCGCCTTGGGTCAAGAACCAATTAGAAACCCGTTCTGCGTGAACTGGTTCAAATGTGCGTCGTAGTTGCCAAGCTGCGCCGTAGTAGTCTGGTGCGTTGCGGTATTGATCTATTAAGCTGCGAATTTGCTTGGCAGTCTTTTGAAAACTTTGTTCTGTAAATTGAGGAGTTGCGCTTGATGCTGTGGATTTTGCAGGCGCAGGTGTGACTACAGTAACTTGTTTTACTGGTTCCGGTGCTGTCGGTAGTTCTAGCTGTTCGGCAGCTACGACTAAATCTTGTAAACTACCAACTAAATAATCTTTAAAACCTTGTACCCGAATTGCTAGATCTTGGGACACACCAGCAAAACTTTTACGCATTTCCTCGTTAATGCGATCGCGCCTTTTTTCCAGTTGTTCAACAGTAATTTGCAGTGTTTGTTTACGTTGCTCTAGCTCAGATAAACCTTCTTGTACCATCCTCCCCAAAACTGCCTGGTTTTCAGCTATCTGTGAAGTCAACATTTTTTGGGAAGCTTGCAGCGTAGCAACTTCTTGAAGTAATTCCAGTTTTTGTTGCTGTAGTTGCTCTACGCGCTCTGTTAATTCGGCTATTGTGTTTTCGGCTAATGCTGTTACTGCTTCAACATCTTCTGCTGCGGTAGCTTCGTCGGTTTCATCTGCCCCTAATGCCGTTGCTTCTTCTATCTCAGCGGCTATGGTGGTAAATTCAGCCGTTTCGTCTGTCACCAATGGCATTGCTACTTCAATCTCTGTTGCTATCACGTCATCTGTACTAGCTTCGGCTGGTTCTACCTGTGGTGTTTCTACTAGGGTTTCTGCTGAAAATTCCTCAGATGTAGGAGCTTCCTCTTCTGAATTCTCTACTACCTCAATAGGTGACGGTTGCTCGTGTTCTGGTACTGATTGGGTTTGAGCTTCTTCTAAATTCATTTAACAATTAACAAATAACAACGAATAAACAACTAATCAGTTTATGGTTTAGAGCTAACTGGGCAGCGTTGCTCTAAGCAGGTTTTTAACATTTTAGGGTCAAATAAAATTGGGAGAAAGTGGATACTCTTGACTTCTTTGAAGTAAAACAAAATTGGCACTGGTGTCCAAAAAATCTCCCAATTCTGCCAGTCTTGGTAAGGAAAGCGCCGAATTAACTTTTCTGATCGATAAACATCCAATGCTGTTTCAGTAAATTTTAGACGGATTGTTGCAGCCTGAAACAACAAGAACAATCCAAAAGCTGCGATCGCTAAACTCGCAAATGCTTGCACTAGCAGCATAGGGATAGCAGCAATCACAAGCACCAAAGGTATTGTATAACTAGGTTTTAACTCAATGTCTTGGGCTGGTATTGTCGAAGATGTTGTGGTCACACGCTTCCACCCTGCTATATAAGGTTACATTTTGCTAATTCTATTTTATTAGCATCATTTTTTTATTTTGAATTTAATAAAATACGCTCATTCGCGTTCAGCATACTCAAGGCAACCGCCTCCGCTACTCTAATGCCATCAATGCCAGCAGATAAAATGCCTCCAGCGTATCCCGCCCCTTCTCCAGCCGGATAGAGTCCGGCGGTATTGATACTTTGGCAGTCTTCTTGGCGCTTAATCCGAATCGGCGATGATGTGCGGGTTTCTACGCCAGTCAAGACTGCATCATTCATGGCAAAGCCTGGGATTTTTTGATCGAAGGCAGGGATTGCTTCGCGGATAGCTGCGATCGCATAATCCGGCAAGCTTGTACTTAAATCCCCCAATTGCACCCCTGGCTTGTAGGAAGGCTGCACCGTACCTAGTGTAGTAGAGGGTCGTTGGTTAAGAAAATCACCCACCAGTTGTCCAGGGGCATAGTAAGTTTCACCG
This sequence comes from Oculatellaceae cyanobacterium, assembly GCA_036702875.1. GTDB lineage: Bacteria > Cyanobacteriota > Cyanobacteriia > Cyanobacteriales > PCC-9333 > Crinalium. The sequence goes on from DATNQB010000036.1 coordinate 18,095, forward strand.
CCCAGCTTAAAAGCTTGCTCTTCCAGACGGCGTTGCAAGTCCATTCCTGCTAAGGGGCTGCCAGGATAGTCATCGGGGGTAATGCCGACAACGATCGCGCTGTTAGCATTTGACTCGTCACGGGCGTATTGGCTCATCCCATTTGTTACCAGTCGCCCAGGCTCAGAAGCAGCAGCAACCACTGTACCACCAGGACACATACAGAAACTATAGACGGAGCGACCATTTTGGCAGTGGTGGACGAGTTTGTAGTCTGCCGCACCTAAAACTGGATGACCAGCACGGGAACCAAAGCGGCAACGATCAATGAGAGATTGGGGATGCTCGATCCGAAAGCCAATTGAAAAGGGTTTAGCCTCAATGTACACACCCCGATCTAGTAGCATCTGAAAGGTATCTCTGGCGCTGTGACCAACTGCCAGCACGACATGATTGCTGGCAATATATTCTCCACTGGCTAGGGTGACACCGCGCACCTGCCCTTGGTCAATATGAATATCTTCTACTCGGCTTTCAAAGCGAATTTCGCCTCCCAAAGATTCGATCCTGGCACGCATATTCTGGACAATTTTCACCAGTCGGTATGTGCCGATGTGGGGTTTATTGATATACAGGATTTCGGGATCAGCCCCAGCATTGACTAACTCGGTAAGTACTTTACGCCCGTAGTGATGGGGGTCGCTCACTTGGCTGTAGAGTTTCCCATCGGAAAAAGTACCTGCGCCGCCTTCACCAAACTGAGCGTTAGATTCAGGATTAAGCCTTTTTTTGATCCAAAAACCAAAGGTATCGACGCTGCGATCGCGCACGGATTTGCCCCGTTCTAGCATAATCGGGCGAAACCCCATTTGAGCCAGCAACAGCCCTGCAAACAGTCCACAGGGGCCTGTTCCAATTACGATCGGGCGATTTGCTAAATTTTTGGGAGCTTGGGCAACAAAGCGATAAGTCGTTTCGGGAGTCGCCATCACGTGGGGATCTTTTTTAAAGCGTTGCAGCAGGCGTTTTTCCTTGGTGGTGTCGATATCCAAGATATAAACTAGGAATATTTCTCCTCGCTTGCGGGCATCGTAGCTGCGCTTAAAAATTGAGTAGCTGATTAAGTCTGCGGCTGTGATTTGCAGTTTTTTGAGAATGGCGGCTTGGATCTCACTTTCGTCGTGATCCAGGGGCAGTTTGATTTCTGTGAGGCGTAGCATACTAGGTGTTTTAGGCGAACTCACTGGTCGGGTAGGGCAGGTGCATCACTAACCCTCTAATAGGTGTTTGATACTGGTTTCGAGACACTTAACCTTCTAGCTGTGAAACTTCCTTATTCTCTAGAGAAGCATCTTCAGGCGGGTACTGGTTTGAACACTAACGAAGGATTCCTTTAATTGGTAGGAATTCACTTTTTTCGCGCGACCTCGAATCGCACTTCACTACTTTAATTTTAACCCTCGTTATGCCCTTCAAGATGTAGTATGCCAAATCCTTTTTGGGCAGTTTGCCGTTGGCGTTGCCCCCCGTCGGCAAATCGCTAAACTATTGAAGCTCGATATACTACTTTTGCCTGACAAACTGAAGTGCAGAATGTGGGCTATAAAATAGCGACATTAGAGAGCAGGCTTAAGTCTACAGGTGAGGCGATCGATGTCACTGAATATAGCGAAATTTTATCAAGCGTGTAATCCTAGCCCTTTAGTTGTAAGCAATGCTGAAGATCGCAAGTACTATATTGATTTCTCATCGGTACGAGGTGTCAATATTGTTCGAGAGTTGGGGCGAAGCATCAAGCTTTCTGTGGATCAACCAACTTGCAATTTATTTACAGGGCATATTGGTTGTGGGAAATCTACAGAATTGCAGCTACTTAAGGCAGAGTTAGAGAAACAGGGATTTCATGCTGTTTATTTCGAGTCTAGCCAAGTTTTGGAAATGGCAGATGTTGATGTCACAGATATTCTGTTAGCGATCGCTCGCCAGGTAAGTGAAAGTTTACAAGCTATTGGCATTAAGCTACAACCAGGTTATTTTGCTGATTTATTTACCAGTATTCAAGAATTATTACAAACGCCACTAGATTTTGAAGGTGAGTTTAGTATAGGAATTGCTAAGATTACCGCTAAAACAAAAGACAGTCCTAATCTTCGTAGTAAATTAAGACAATACCTAGAACCACGCACTAACAGCATCATAAATGCGATTAATCAGGAAATATTAAAACCTGCTCAAGAAAGGCTTAAACAGAAAGGTAAAAAAGGTTTAGTTGTTATTGTTGATAATCTTGATCGCTTAGATAATTCCATTAAACCAAATGGGCAGATACAGCCAGAATATTTATTTATAGAACGGGGCGAACAGTTAAATCAACTGCATTGCCATGTAGTGTATACAGTGCCATTAATATTAGTTTTTTCTAATGCTTTGGGTAGGTTGGCGAATAGATTTGGTCGAGATCCCAAGGCTTTGCCAATGGTTCCTGTAGAGTTGCGTCAAGGCGGTGGTGAATGTAAAGAGGGGATGGCACTTTTATCACAAATGGTGATGGCGAGGGCTTTTCCTGATGAAAATATAGTTAAACGCTACGATTTAATTACTGAAGTTTTTGATAGTAATAAAACTTTAGAAAGACTTTGCCGAGTTAGTGGCGGTCATGTGCGAAATTTATTGATGTTATTGCGGCGCTGCTTGGAAAGAGAAGATCCACCTTTATCGCAAGCGTGTATAGAAGATGTAATTAAGCAGCGACGAAATGAATTATCTTTAGGAATTGACGAGAACGAATGGGCATTATTACGGGAAGTAGCACAGCAACAAATTATTAGAGGTGAAGAAAAATATCAAACTCTTGTACGGGATATGTTTGTATTTGAATACCGAGATAATGAGGGGTCTTGGTTTGATATCAATCCAATTTTGAAAGAAGCTAAAGAGTTTCAGCTATGAGTCGCACTGAAGAACCGGAAGATATTAATGTCTTTAATGAAAATTCTCTAAAAGCTCTGATACGGGCAATTAGGCTATCTCAGGGGCAATTTTCGCTAATTTTAGCACGTTGTAATTATGCTGGGTTGCGCGATCGCATGGCGCAACGCCTAAAAGAATTATCTTCGGTTCCAATTCAGGAAATAAGTTTAAATCAACTTACCAAAACCCTATATACAGCTATTCAAGAAAAACTCGGTTCAGAACAGCCACAAGCATTAATGGTATTTGGTTTAGATTCTGTAGTTGATATTGAATCATTGCTCACTTCTGCCAACCAAGTACGAGAAGAGTTCCGCCTCAGCTTTGCATTTTCGTTAATTTTGTGGGTGAATGATGATGTGCTAAAAAACTTGAGGCGGTTAGCACCAGATTTTGAAAGTTGGGCAACTACAACTGAATTTAAACTATCTCAAGATGAATTATTAAAATTTCTGCGTCAAAAAATTGATGAGGTGTTTCAAAGCCCAAAACCTAATCTAGCAATTTGTCAGGAAATCAAAGCAGCTTTTCAAGAGCGTCAAAATGGTGAACAAATATTAGAGCCAGATTTACAAGCTAGTAAAAAATTCATTTTAGGGATAGATAATTATATTAATAATTGCCTAGATGATGCTTTAAATAATTATCAGGAAAGTTTAGCTTATTGGCAGCAGTCCGATAATTTAGAACGGCAAGGAAAGTTATTGCTTGATATTGCTCTCTGTTACGAATCTAAAGCGGAAGAAAACCGCATATCTAGTCGGCAGTATTGGCAAGAAAGTAAAAACTATCTTCAACAATATATTGATTTATTTGAACAAGCTAAACGTCTAGATGTAGTAAATCAACATATTAATAAATTAGGAAGAATTTTACGACGTTTAGAAGCTTGGGAAGAGTTGCAGATACTTGCAGAAAAAGCGATTCATTCGGATAGCTTCGCTAACGCACTACACCAACAAGATAGTAATCTCAACGCACTGGCTGAAAATTATGGATTTCTAGCAGAGGTAGCTTTAAATCAGTCGGACTGGGAAAAAGCAAACAAATTAGCTCAACAAGCACTGCAAACTATAGATAAAGTTAATGATAGTGCTGATCGGCGTGGTTTGTATCAGTTTTTGTTAGCGCGATCGCAGCAGCATTTAAACCAAACTAGCGAAGCAATTAATAATCTAGAAAATGCTCTACAAGCAAGCGATCCTGAATATGATCCACAACTTTATATCAATATTTTAGAAAGCTTGCGTTTTATTTACTTTCAACAAAGTAAATATCTAAAAGCATTCAGATTTAAGCAGCAACAACGAGCTATTGAATCGCAATATCGTTTTCGACCTTTCATTGGTGCAATTAGGCTTGAGCCTTTAAAACGATCCATTAATACTTCTCTAGAATCCCCGGATATTAATATCAAAGAACGAGAAAAGATAATTGCTACCAGTTTGCAGCAAGATGTCAAGCTCTTGATTAATAAACTAAGTCGAAATGATCAAAAATTAATCATAATTCACGGTATTTCTGGGGTGGGTAAAAGTTCTTTATTGTTGGCGGGTTTAGTTCCAGCTTTGGAAAAGCAAATAATTGATAGTCGCAATGCTTTACCTGTATTAGTTAGAGTTTATACAAATTGGCTCAGAGAACTAACTTTTTGGTTGAAAAAGCGGTTGAATCAAAGCAATCTCAATCCTGATACTGCATCTTTAGAAGCTATTATTGAGCAATTAAAACAGAATGCCGAACAAAATTTATTAACTGTTTTAATATTTGATCAGTTTGAAGAATTCTTCTTTGCTTGTACTGATATAGTTAATCGGCGCAAACTATATGAATTTATCCGAGTTTGTTTAGATATTCCTTTTGTAAAAGTAATATTCTCTTTGCGGGAAGATTATTTGCATTATTTATTAGAGTTTAATCGTTTAATAACTTTAGATGTTATCAATCAAAATATTTTAGATAAAAATATTTTGTATTATTTGGGCAATTTTTCAGTTGAACGAACTAAAGCAGTTATCGGCGAATTGACAGAGGGTTCACAGTTTACGCTGTCAGATGAATTAATCGCGCAATTAGTCAAAGATTTAGCTGGGGCTGCGGGAGAAGTGCGCCCAATTGAGTTGCAGGTAGTGGGAGCGCAACTGCAAACTGAGAATATTAATAATCTAGAAAAATATCAGCATTTAGGCGAAAACCCTCAAGAAAAATTGGTGCAAAAGTCTCTAGAGGAAGTGATTAGAGACTGCGGAGGGGAAAATCAAGATATTGCCCGATTGGTTTTGTACTTTTTAACGAATGAAAACGGTAATCGTCCCCTAAAGACTCGCAATGAATTAGCAAAAGATTTAGAGGCAGCAGGGTTAAAACTTGATTCACATAGACCCCCCTTAGAAAAAGGGGAATATGAACAACCAATTTCATTAGATTTAGTATTAGAAATTTTAGTCGGGTCAGGCATAGTATTTTTAGTACGAGACTTTCCAGCTAATCGCTATCAATTGGTTCACGATTATCTTGTTCCCTTTATTCGCCAACAACAAGAAGCAGGATTATTAGCACAACTACGGCAGGAAGCAGAGTATCAAAAAAAACGGGCAGAAGATTTGCAACACAGCCAAATTGATGCTCTGAGTCGCTATGCAGATGCGCTGTGGCAATCTCATCAAGAACTAGATGCACTCAGAGAAGCTATCCGTGCAGGGGTAACACTCAAGCAGATAGAGGGAATAAAAATTGATACTCGCGTGCGAGTTGTAACTGCACTGCAACAAGTGGTTTATGGAATTAGAGAACGTAATCGTTTAGTAGGGCATAGCAGTCCTGTCTTAAGTGTCGCCTTCAGTCCCGACGGTAAAACTATTGCTTCTGCAAGTGACGACAACACAGTGAAGTTGTGGAATTTAGCTGGTCAGGAACTCCAAACTCTCACAGGGCATAGCAGTTCTGTCTCAAGTGTCGCATTCAGCCCCGACGGTAAAACTATTGCTTCTGCAAGTTGGGACACCACAGTGAAGTTGTGGAATTTAGCTGGTCAGCAACTCCAAACTCTCACAGGGCATAGCAGTGCTGTCAGGAGTGTCGCCTTCAGTCCCGACGGTAAAACTATTGCTTCTGCAAGTTACGACAACACAGTGAAGTTGTGGAATTTAGATTTAGACTGGAATTTAGATTTAGATGATTTGCTTTTCAGCGGCTGTAATTGGGTGTGTGACTATTTGCAAAACAACTCTAATGTGGAAGAAATCGACAGGCATTTGTGTGATGGTATTGGAAGTCAGCAGTAGGGGTAAGCTATGAATGCTGGCGGGGTGACCAACCTTGTCAAAAGCAAGACTGGATGAGGGATGCAGCCTTTAATCCTCGGTGAAAATTTCAGCTTTTATTAGGTTTAAACAGAGTCTGAAACTGAGAGGCTGGGCGCAAGAAGAAATAAAAACCTTGACGGGGTGACAACCCCGTCAAAGACAAGACTGAATAAGGGATGCAGCTTTTAAACCTCTGTAAAAATTTAAGCTTTTATTTGGCTTTAATCTCATTAACTCGCAAACATCTTTAGTGCATGAAAGAAAAATATCTAA
>DATNQB010000037.1 GCA_036702875.1 Oculatellaceae cyanobacterium
ATGATGACTTAGATAGTCTTAAAGAAAGAGTTTGTGCTTATCTTGAAGAATTTTCTTCAGAAACAATAGCATCTATAACCGGATGGGATTACATTTTATCAGCACTCCCCACCGTTGCATGATTTTTTAAAAATGGTATAATAACTGGCAAAAGTATGCAAGCTATTGTATGTGGTGGTGCTTTTAATTTTTTGAATATTAAAGCCTTCATTGAATCTGTTGAAAATCAACATTGGCGAGATCCTGCCAATCTTCAGTTGTTGATTCAAGATGAGAGCGAAGAACGCTTTACACTTTATGAGTTTAATCAGGAAATGAGTTTACAGAGAAAAAACTAATGATTTTTATTGATATTATTTGCGACTATAGAAAGTTAATCTAAAAACGGCTGTAATTACTTAATTCCACAACTTTCTAACCTACAAACTAAAGAAGTTACCCTTTCTACTCCAAAACCACCAAATTTACCAATTATCCTAGTTAATAAAGCAATATCTCCAGCACGACCAGAGGGTAAATGTCCTTTTGGCGCACTCAGATCGAAAGTAAGATTAGAGTAGTAAAAAATGTCTCCTTTGGTATACCAGCCGATGCGATCGCAAAATTGTTTATAAATTTTCACATCAGCATCTACATTTCCCCCAACACTCTCCCAAATACTTTTTTGAACACTAAACCCAAAGTGTCCATTACTATACTTCAACCACAATCTATTAAGAGTACGCAAGTCAGCACAGGGAAAGCTTCTAATACTATTTAAATCAATCCAACCTTCTTTTTTTCTACCTGATGCACTAAGCATTAAATTTACCGTTTCTGCATCAGCTTCTTGCCAATTTCCTGCGGCTAATAGACCTCGTAGATAAGTATAATCTATTCCTACTTCTGAACTTAAATCATCAGTAATGGATCTTAAGATAGTCGTAGCTACTTGAGGCTTACGACCTTTACTATATTTACTCCAAAGTTGGTTAATAGTATGTATATCGTGAATAGGAAACTTATTAAAATCTGCTAATGTCAGCCAACCTTCTTTTAATCTACTAGCTGCTTTTAGCATTAACGCCCTAGTTTCTAAATCAGCTTCGCGCCATTTTCCTAATGCTAATAAATCTCTTAATTTACTATAATCTAAACCTATTTCGGAAGTTAAATCATCACTAAGATCGTGCATAACTTCCGCCGCAGACTGATAACGATCTTTTACAAACTCTTGTAGTAATTTATCTAAAACTTGCGCTAACATGGGATTCAAACTAGAGCCTTGAGGTAAACGTTCTCTCCATATCCAACGGCTTGCTAGGGCATCATAAAGATTATTAGAACCATCATTTCTGGGCAGACAATTCGTTAATAAAGCAATGCAGGTAACGCCTAAACTGTAGAGGTCACTAGCTGGAAAAGCTTGACCGCGTAGTTGTTCTATGGGTGCATATCCAGGTGTACCAACTGTTGTACCTTGACTAAGACTTGTTCCTGTGACTTGCTTGGATACACCAAAATCTATTAATACTAACTTGCCATCCTTGCGACGGCGCATGATATTTTCTGGCTTAATATCTCGGTGAATTACCCCGTGTTCATGCACAATTTTAAGAAGGGGCAGTAAATCACTCAATAATTGCTGAATTTTTTGTTCACTAAAAGCCCCCTGCTGAATTAATTCTTGACGTAAATCATGTCCGTCAATTAACTCTTGTACTAGGTACAAACTCTGATTTTGTTCAAAGTACGCTAATAGCCTGGGTACTTGAGAATGTTCTCCAAGTTGAAACAGTCTCTCTGCTTCTTGGTTAAACAGTTCTTGAGCTTTCTTGAGTGCCGTTTTATCGGCTTTAATTTCTGAAGATGGTGAAAATTGTTTTACTACACAGGCAGCATTCATGCAATCTATATCTTCTGCCTGATAAGTTCTACCAAAACCACCGCTACCAAGCGGTTTAATTATGCGGTAGCGATTCCTGAGTAACAGTGGTAAACCGCAGTTTTGACAAAATTTATGCGCGTCAGGGTTTAGGGTATTGTTACAGCTAAGATTAAGGCAGTACACCATACCTGAAAATATTTTGGGGAATAAAATCTAGTTTGACGCTCCTACAGGTTTTTAGCTAGTAGGATTCTTGTCTCAACGAGTCCACTTACCATAGTTAGTCTCCCTTGTATGCCAGAGATGGTACTCTCCTCAAGCTTTCACTTCATTACAGAAGCCAGTTTCCGTGCGCCCCACGGTACTGTCTAGACCATAAAATTTGGTTTTCTGGTACTTGGTGCTTAAAGATTTTACCTGTGCAAGCCTTCCTGCACAGAACCCCAGATCGTTAGTTTTCAAGGTACGATGCCTCTCGGCTCTGGGTTTTTTAAGTGGTTGATTACCCTAACCACTAAAATTTAAGATACCACATTTTATTAATCAATGAACGCGGTTATTGCTAATTGTTAATTGGTGATTGTTCTTATCAGGAATTTGCGATGAAAATTGAAACGTTGGCAGTCCATGCTGGACATAGTATTGATTCTACGACAGGTGCGGTAGTACAACCAATTTATCTTTCTACTACTTTTGAACGTTCAAAAGATGGAAGTTACCCTCAAGGCTATGATTACATTCGTAGTAATAACCCCAACCGAGAAGCTTTAGAAAGATGCCTTTGTGAATTGGAGGGGGGAGTTGCGGCGGCGGCTTTTTCTTCGGGTTCGGCTGCAACAATGAGTGTTTTTCAGGCTTTACAACCAGGGAATCATATTATTGCACCTAATGATGCTTATTCTGGGACTTCGTTACTGTTGCGAGAACTTGTTGCGCCTTGGGGTTTGGAAGTTAGTTTTGTAGATTTAACTAATCTCGGTGAAGTACAGGAAGCTCTTCAACCGAATACACGACTAATTTGGGTAGAAACGCCCTCGAATCCGCTACTGAAAATTACTGATATTGTTAAAATTGCTGCGATCGCACATCAAGCTAATGCTCTGTGCGTGTGTGATAATACTTGGGCAACACCAATAGGACAAAACCCTTTAAAACTAGGCGCTGACTTAGTTGTTCACTCTACAACTAAGTATTTAGGTGGACACAGCGATGTGTTAGGTGGTGTTGTAGTTACGAAGGTTGAAGATGAGTTTTTTAAGAAAATTAAGAGTATCCAAAAAATTGGTGGTGCTGTTGCTTCTCCCTTCGATTGTTGGTTAGTAATGCGGGGGATTCAAACTTTACCTTATCGGATGCGTGGTCACACAGACAATGCCGTTAAAGTTGCTAATTTTTTGAACAACCACCCTCAAGTTGAAGCTGTTCATTATCCAGGTTTAAAACAACATCTAGGGCATGAAATTGCCGCTTCTCAAATGCAGCTTTTTGGTGGAATGCTATCTTTTCAAGTTAAAGGTGGACGGGAAAGAGCTTTTGCTGTTGCTGCAAAAACTATTTTATTTACTAGAGCAACAAGTTTAGGTGGGGTAGAAAGTTTTATTGAACACCGAGCATCAATTGAAGGAGTCGGAACAAGAACTCCTGAAAATTTGTTACGAGTTTCAATTGGTTTAGAACACGCTGATGATTTGATTGATGATTTGAATCAAGCTTTAGGTTAGAACCTTCCTATGCTCCTCCCCGTGTACGGGGAGGGGAGAAAGTACAGTTGATACCACTAAATAAAATTACGACTGGAAAAGGAGCAAATTCTGAGTTTGCTGGCACATTGCCGAAGTTAAGTTCCTGTTCGCTTCCAGATATTAGCGCCGGATAAAACACTTTTAAATGAATTGTGTCGTATGGTGGCGTAGCTGTTTCTACTTTAGTTGCTCGGAAAAAGGCGCAAACTGTCATGCTATTTTTGCTGCAATGATTTTGGTTTTAAATTATGTAGAAGGATGGAAATAGTTGTAAATTTCTTGAGCTAAATGTGAGCCAATTCCAGGTGCTTTTGCTAGTTGTTCTGGGGAAGCTTCACGGATGTAATCAATTGAACGGAAATGAGCTAAAAGTTGCTTTTGGCGATTGAAGCCTAATCCAGGGATTTCATCTAAGCGCGATCGCTTTAATTTATCACTTCTTTGCTGACGGTGGAAAGTTACAGCAAATCTGTGTGCTTCATCCCTTAATCTTCGCAACAATTGTACTCCTGGTTGCTCTGCATTAGTTTCCAGTGGTAATGATTCACCAGGTAGAAATATTTCTTCTCGCTGCTTGGCTAAACTAACTACACGCAAGTCTTCTAATAAGTTCATCTCTTGTAAAATTGCGACAACAGATGATAACTGACCTTTACCACCATCAATCATAATTAGATCGGGAAAATCAGGATTTCCTACTCGCGGCAATTGTGGATCTTCTGCGTACTTACGGAAGCGACGGCTAATTACTTCTGCTAAACTGGCAAAGTCATCAGAATGACCAATTTTAACTTCAGGATTTCTAATCTTATAGTGGCGATAGTGTTGTTTTGCAGGTAAGCCATCAATAAACACTACCTGAGAAGCTACTGCATTTGATCCTTGAATATGGGAAATGTCGTAACCTTCAATTCGGCGCGGTAATTCTGCTAAGTCTAGGATATCAGCTAAATCTTGAGTAGCTTCGGTGTTGCGATCGCCTAATTTTTGCATTCGCGCTAATTCATACTCGGCATTGCGCTCCACCATTTCAATTAATTCTGCCTTGGTTTGCCGTTGCGGTGCAATAATGCTAACTTTACGCCCTTTACGTTCTGTTAAAAACTCCCCTAGCATCTCACCATCTGGTAACTCATGCTGCACCAAAATTTCTGAGGGAATTTCTACAGACTCAGCATTTTGATAATGTTCTTCTAACACTCGCTGCAAAATAGCACCCAGGAACCCGCCTTCTGGCAAACCCATCCCCCCTAACTTCTCCCCGTCAATGGAGAGGGGGGGTTGCTGTTCTGTATTCCCACTGTTAGGGGATGGAGTTGTCTGTAACCCCTGAAAAGCTGGCACTTCCGCAACAAATCCTAACCGTCCAACTAATTTACCTGCGCGAATTTGGAACAATTGAATACAGGCGTGTTTCTCGTCAGCAGCTAGAGCGATCGCATCCCGCGAAACAGTATCATTAGGCAGTGATACTTTTTGATCCGCAGTTAACGACTTTAAACCACCAATTTGATCGCGAATCCGTGCAGCTTGCTCAAAGTTTAAATCTTCTGCTGCTTTTTCCATTTGAGCAGTCAAAACATCCACCAGTTCACTATTACGTCCTTGGAAGACCATCGCTATTTTTTGAATAGTTTTACGATAATCTTCTGGTGAAATTAATTGTTGACAAACACCTGGACAACGACCTAAATCATAGTTAAGACAAGGACGATCTTTAAATAAAGGTTGTGGTCTTTGTCGCAATGGAAAAAGACGTTTAACTATATGTAATGTTCTGCGTAATAAACCTGAATCTACATAAGGGCCATAATATTTATCTTTTTCTTTAGCTAAACGGCGATTGCGGGTGATAAATATGCGTGGATATGCTTCCGACCAAGTAATTAAAACGTAAGGATATTTCTTGTCATCTTTCAGCAACACATTAAAATAAGGTTGATGTTGCTTGACAAGATTAGCTTCTAGTGCTAAAGCTTCTGATTCAGTATCTGTAACAATAAACTCAATTTCCGCCACTTGTCGCACCATCATGGCGATGCGGGGACTAAGGCTTTGGGAGTCGCGGAAATAGGAACGAACGCGCGATCGCAATTTTTTCGACTTACCTATATATAAGATGCGATCGCTTTTATCGCGCATGAAATAAACCCCTGGTTCCGAGGGTATTTCCTTCAGGCGTTTCTCCAGATGCTCTGGATTTTTAATTAAAGGTAGAAATTCAGTAGAAGATGTCACAGACAAAATCGCTGCTATACGTGACTAATTCTATTGTCTCTAAATTTAGATAGTTTGTGTTGAAATAAAATTGCGGTAAACCCTCATCAATATCACAGGAAATTACCCATTAGCAATAATTCAATATTTAACAGCATACTTCAACTATAAGATAGATTGTTAATCAACCTAGGACTAGATACAGTTAAGAGTGAGTGGTTAAATAAAGGCTTTCATAGTAGAAGTTTTTGCTATCTTGAGTGAAAGACTAATATTAATAGATTAAAATCAACAAATGAAAGAAATCACACGCCGCAAATTCATTGCAACAGCAACATTAGCAACGGGATTTGCAATAGCAGTGCCACCCATTCTTGCTCAAGTAATTAATACTGACGATCAGGGATTGATAGCAGGTGAAGTAAAGATTCCCGTTCAAGACGGCAAAATTCCTGCTTATAGAGCGATGCCTGCTAAGGGAAATAATTTTCCAACCGTCCTAGTAATTCAGGAAATTTTTGGTGTACACGAGCATCTTCAGGATATTTGCCGTCGCTTTGCTAAGTTGGGGTATTTAGCGATCGCACCTGAATTATTTATACGTCAAGGCGATGTCTCAAAGTTAAGTTCTATCGACGAAATCCGTCCAATTGTAGCTAAAGTACCAGATGCACAAGTGTTATCTGATCTTGATGCCACAGTAAACTGGGCAGTAAAATCATGTAGGGGTCATGCTGAACGGTTGGGGATTACAGGGTTTTGTTGGGGTGGTCGCATTACCTGGCTTTACGCAGCACACAACCCCCAAGTCAAAGCTGGTGTAGCCTGGTACGGACGGCTAGTGGGTGACGCTACCGAAATAACACCAAAACATCCCATTGATATTGCCTCTACCTTGAAAACACCAGTGCTGGGACTTTACGGCGGTAAGGATACAGGCATTCCTCTTGATACAGTAGAACAGATGCGATCGCGCTTACAATCGGGCAGTAGTCAATCTGAAATTATTGTTTACCCTGATGCCCCTCACGCCTTCTTTGCAGACTATCGCCCCTCCTATCGCGAAACAGAAGCCAAGGATGGTTGGCAACGTCTCCAGGCATGGTTTAAAAAATCTGGGGTGTAATCCTTCTTCAAATGCAAAAAATTGAAGCAAGAATCTCCCGTCAAGCTTGCGCTGTGACGGGGGAGGGTTAAACTGTAACTAAACCAATCACCTAACTTTACAAGTGAGAATTATTCAGACTAAAGGAAGAGTTACAGATGGCGCTCTAAGTGTCGCTCTGCCTGAAGATTTTAGCAATGGCGAAGTTGATGTGATCGTTGTATCGGCAGATCAGCCTGATGAATTTGAGCAGCGTCATCAGATGATGATAGAAAAAGGCTACGACACTCCAGAAAAGGTTATGAAACTTATTGAGCAACTTAAGCTAGAAATGCTTAAAGAAAAAGGTAGAGCTTCGTGAATGTTTCCCTAAAACGCATTTTTTTAGATACTAATATCTTTATCATTGGGGATGCAGACAAGCAAAGTCAAGAAAGCAGAATTTTAGAAGCATTTGGTTATCGAGCTAAACCTCCGCTTTTCAATACAGAGGTTATACTTTCAGATGAACTTCTTGACCAAATCCGCAGAGTAAGCAAATATCTGTACGGAAAAGAACAAGCAGGTCAAGTTATCGCTAATTTGTGGCGTTGGCTTAATATCTTCTACGTTCCTTCTACAGTAAACTGGAATGACGACAAATTGCAGTTGATTAATACTAATACTATCCCCTCAGAAGACATTGAAATTTATCTTTCTGCTAAATACGGTAGAGCAAATTGTTTTGTATCAGGAAATAGGAAATTAATTTCAGCAATTGCAGATTTTGATTGTTTAACTCCAGAAGCATTTATTCAGAAATATCTGGAATTATAAAGTAATTCCTGTAAATGCAAATTTGTTCTAATTTTTGAATCCTGACTCCTGACTACTTTTCCATAAATTCAGCAATTTTCTCAACAGCTTTCTGCAAAATTGGCGGTTCATGTACTAAAGCAAACCGTACATAACCTTCGCCAGATTTACCAAAACCCGCCCCAGGCGAAGCTGCAACTCCGGTTTTTTCTACCATTTGAGTGCAAAATTCTATAGAATTATGACTCCAACGTTCAGGTAGCTTTGCCCAAATGTACATGGTGGCAACTGGTGTGGGAACTTGCCAGCCGATTTTATGTAAAGCTTCTATAAACGCATCGCGTCGGGTTTGGAATGTAGCAACTGCTTGTTGTACTTGGGTTTGTGAGCCAGTTAAAGCTGCGATCGCGCCATTTAAAATCCCTCTATATTGATTAAAATCCACCACTGCTTTGATTTGTCGCAAAGCCTTAATTAATTGAGGATTACCAATTGCATAACCCACCCGAAATCCTCCCATATTGTAGGATTTCGACATAGTAAAGAACTCAATCGAAACACTTTTATCTGGGTCAGCTTGCAGAATTGAAGGTGCAACACCTTCGCTAAATACTAAATCTGCATAAGGGAAATCGTGAACTAAAACAAGATCGTGTTGTTTACAAAAGGCTACTGCTTTTTGGAAAAATGATAAAGGTGCGATCGCGCTTGTAGGATTATGAGGATAACTCAACACCATCATCTTTGCTTGTGCTAATACTGGGGTTGGTATCTCCTCAAATACAGGTAAAAACCCATTTTCCTCGGTTATCGGCATCGGGTAAATTTGACCACCAGCCAAGTAAACGCCCCCTGCATGGGAAGGATAACCAGGATCTAAAAGTAAAGCAAAATCACCTGGATTTAATATTGCTAATGGTAAATGAGCAGTTCCTTCTTGCGAACCGATCAGAGAGACAACCTCTGTTTCTGGGTCAACTGAAACACCAAACTTTTGTGTATACCAGTTAGCCGCAGCTTGCCGGAAACTTTGCGTACCATGAAATAGCAAATAACCGTGAGTGCTAGTGTCAGATAAAGATGATTGAATAGCAGCAATTACATGATCTGCTGATGGTAAGTCAGAAGAACCTAATGATAAGTCAATAATATCTTGTCCGGCGGCTCTAGCTCTAGCCTTCGCCTGATCCATATCTGCAAACACATTCGCTTGCAGGGGTTGTAAACGCTGGGAAAATTGCATATCTTATCCTTTATATATGACTTCTCACAGTATCTTTAGACAGAGAAGAACAAACATTTATAGTAGTTAGTTTTTAGTAGTAGCGGCGGGTTTAATTGATATTTTTGTATGATGCCTAGATGTCCCTGAACCCGCCCCTACAATTTTCTTGTACTGTCTAGGTTTTACCTCTACGACTTGTCCTAACCTTTACATAAGAATGCTATAAATTTACCTTAGCTTAAATCATTAACGATCAAAAACGGTTAAGGGTGGGCTTAGTCCCCACCCTTAAATTCATGCTACCAACAGGCACAAGCCTTAGCTTGCATCAGCTATTGTTTTAGATAATCGAAATCTGAGTATTATTGAGTGCAGGAATAACACTGCTAACTGGAGATAAAGTTGCTATTTGGCTAGATAAACCAGCACCGTTACCATCAACATCGTAGAACAAAGCACCATTGCTAGTGTTATAGATAAACCGTTGGTCAGCAGTTCCTGCGGTTGTTACGCCAGCACCAGAGAGGAACTGATTAGCTGATAGCGTTGTACCTGCAACTAATCCACCACCAAAACCAGTAGCCAATATTTCGATAATATCACTCTCACTGGCTTTGAAATCTACGATCTTATCAATACCTTCATTAGAGGCATTGAAACGGAACTTATCAGCGCCAGTACCTCCTGTAAGTGAATCGTTGCCCAACTCACCAACAAGAATGTCATTACCAGCGTTACCAGTGATGGTGTCATTACCACTGCCACCTGTTAAGGTATTTGCACCAGTATTGCCTAGGATGGTATTGGCTAAGGTGTTACCGTTACCATTGATTGCAGCCGTACCAGTAAGGGTGAGTTTTTCAACGTTATCGCTTAATGTCCAGTTGACTGTGGATTGAACCGTATCAATACCACCAGTGCTGGCTGACTCAATTACTTGGTCATTGACATTATCCACAACGTAAATATCGTTACCGCCTTCACCCATTAGAGTATCAGCGCCTGTAAGTCCACTGAGAGTATTGGCAGCACTATTACCTTTAATGGTGTTGTTTAGGGCGTTACCAGTGCCATTAATGGCGGTAGTTCCTGTTAAAGTTAAATTCTCCAGGTTAGAAGTTGCCCCAAGTGTGTAGGTAATAGATGACTCGACAGTATCAACCCCACCTGTAGTTGTTTCTGTAATTGTGTCGGTGGTGGTATCAACTTTGTAAGTATCATTACCGTCACCACCAACTAAGGTATCAATTCCTGCCCCACCATCAAGGATATTAGCGCCACTATTGCCTGTGAGGACATTGTTGCCTGCGTTACCAGTTGCATTGACATCACCAGTACCGATTAATGTCAGGTGTTCAATGTTGGCATAGTTGGCTAAAAAGTTGCTAACTAAAGACTGAATAACATCAACGCCACCTGTAGCAGTTTCGGTAATTGTGTCTGTGGTGGTATCCACAATATAAGTGTCATTGCCGTTGCCACCAATTAAGGCATCAACGCCATCTCCACCGTCAAGGATATTAGCGCCATCATTCCCTGTGAGGACGTTATTGAGGGCGTTACCAGTAGCATTGAGGTCTCCTGCACCAGTGATAGTGAGGTTTTCAACGTTGGCGAAGTTGGCTAAGGTGTTGCTAATTAAAATCTGGACAGTATCAACTCCACCTGTGGCGGTTTCGATTATCGTCTCTGTGGTGGTATCTACTACATAAGTATCGTTGCCATCGCCACCAACTAAGGTATCAACGCCATCGCCACCATCGAGGATGTTAGCGCCGCTATTACCAGTAAGCGTATTATTGCCACTGTTACCAGTCCCGTTAAAATCACCAGTACCAGCGAGGATGAGGTTTTCAACGTTGGTGTAGTTGGCTAAGGAGTTAGTAAACGATGATTGGACTGTATCAACCCCACCTGTAGCGGTTTCTGTAATTGTGTCTGTGGTGGTATCTACATTGTAAGTGTCGTTACCGTCGCCACCAACTAAGGTATCAATCCCATCGCCACCATTAAGGATATTAGCGCCACTATTACCTGTGAGAACGTTATTGCCAGCGTTACCTGTAGCATTAAAATCACCAGTGCCACCCAGGGTGAGGTTTTCAATGTTGGTATAGTTGGCTACGGTGTTGGTAAACGATGACACAACAGTATCAACCCCACCTGTAGCAGTTTCTGTGATTGTATCTGTGGTGGTATCTACAATGTATGTGTCGTTACCGTCGCCACCAACTAAGATATCAACTCCATCGCCACCATTTAAGGTATCGTTTCCAGCATTGCCAGTGAGTGTATTATTGCCACTATTACCAGTAAGCTGATTGTTGAGACTGTTACCTGTAGCATTAACGGCGGAACCTGTCAGGGTGAGGTTTTCCAGGTTGGAAGTTTCCCCTAAAGTGTAGGTAAATAAGGATGTGACAGTATCAACCCCACCTGTAGCGGTTTCAGTAATTGTATCTGTGGTGGTATCCACAATGTAAGTATCATTGCCATCGCCACCAACTAAGGTATCAACACCTGCGCCACCATCGAGGATATTAGCGCCGCTATTACCTGTAAGTTTGTTGTTGCCAGCGTTACCAGTAGCGTTAAAGTCACCAGTACCACCGAGACTCAGGTTTTCAATGTTGGTATAGTTGGCTAAGGTGTTGGTAAAAGATGATTGGACTGTATCGTTGCCACCTGTGGCGGTTTCTGTGATGGTATCTGTGGTGGTATCTATAACGTAAGTGTCATTGCCCGCCCCACCATCTAACGTATCAATACCTGCGCCACCGTCCAGCGTATCGTTACCTGTGCCACCACTGAGAGTATTATTGCCACTGTTACCAGTAAGTTGATTATTGAGGGCGTTACCAGTTGCATTAACGGCGGAACCCGTCAGCATCAGGTTTTCCACATTAGCCCGACTCGCAATATTCAGCGTGTCAGTTACAGAGGAAATGATGGTATCAGTACCTTCGTCAGCGTATTCTGTGATTACGTCTGTAGTTACGTTAACTACATAAGTGTCATTGCCAATACCACCAATTAAACTATCGTTGCCGACTCCACCATCAAGGTAGTCGTTACCACCATTACCATAGAGGGTATCGTTACCACTGCCACCAGTTAAGGTGTCGTTGTTGTCACCACCAGAAAAGTTGTCAGCAAAGTTAGTACCTGTGATGTTGAAGTTTTCTATGTTGGAGAAGTTAACTTGGTCAGCAGTTCCAGGGCTTGTATAAGCGTAGAAATACCCGTTAAATCCTGTAGCACCATTGGAGTAGACATTGCTTTGCACTCCTGCAAAGTATCCGCCACCGCCGGAGAAGGTATTGCTGGAATAGTCAACAATTAATAAATCGTTGCCATCCCCCCCATCAACGTTATCTTGTCCACGACCTGCATTAATAGTGTCGTTACCAGCGCCAGTGTTGAGTGTGTCATTTTGAATTTTGCTGTATGTAATGGTGTCGTTACCGCTACCTGTTTTTAATCCTTCAAAATACTCAACTCCTGTGACACTCATGCCATTAGTCAGGATAATCGGAGTATGGGTAGCGCCTGTATCATCAAAGATTAAGCTAGAAGTCGCTGCGGAAAAGTCAGAGTCAGTTAAGGTATCGCTACCTGTACCGCCATCAATCACATCAATTCCGCCACCACCTGTGATGAGGTCGTCGCCAGCACCAGCATTGATTACGTCATTACCCAGACGACCATCTATAATATCGTCGCCGTCCCCACCATTGAGGGTGTCATTTAAGTTACCACCACTGAGCAAGTCGCCAAAACTTGTGCCTGTTATTTGGAAGTTTTCGATGTTGGAAAAGCTAACTTCATCATAAGTATAAGCATCCTCTATGTAAGCATTGAAATATCCATTGTATCCGCCTGCACCGTTGTCATTCACAACACTGTAAATTCCAGGCGGGTAGGAAATACCACCAGCAAAGGTATTACCAGAATAATCGACAACTAATAAGTCTGTGCCAGCACCACCATCTACGATATCGTAGCCACTACCAGAGTTAATTGTGTCGTTGCCAGCACCAGTGGAAATGTTATTATTCTGCCTTTGAGCGTAGCTTATGCTGTCGTTACCGCTACCTGTTTTGACGTTTTGGAAATACTCAACTCCAGTTACACTTGTACCATCTGCTAGAGTGATTGGTGTATGAGTAGTGCCAGTATCGTCGAAAGCTAGGGCAGCAGTTGCAGTGGAAAAGTCAGCATTGACTAAAGTATCTACACCTGCACCGCCATCAATGGTATCGGCACCGTTGAATCTAGTGGAAAAACGAGCGTCTACAACCCTATCATAATTATAATTATCTGGTTTAAACCCACCAGATACGTCAAAGCGATATTGTGTACCTGAAGTTAATACTGAAGAAAAGACTTTCGGTTGTCCTGTGGGAAAAACGTTGGTAGCAGAATTAATCGTCAATGTTTCAAAAGGAGTTGCTTCATACACTCCTCCAACTTGGCGATAAACTTTAACAGTATAACTGCCTTGGTTAGTTGCGTTGTCTGTGTCATTGACATAGAAATCTACTTTTTGTCCGTTCCCAACATACTCTTTGGAGTAAACATGATTGGGGTTATAAGCGCCCCAAAAGTCGTCATTGTTAGCACCCAGAGCGGTAGAAAATAATCCTAAATCAACTCCTGTATCTTGCTCTACGTCTTGGACTAGGGTAGCAAAACTTCCCTCAATAGTATCGTTGCCAGCGCCACTATTGATAACGTTATTACCATTTCTAGCATTAATGTAATCGTTGCCGTCTCCTCCATTTATGGTGTCATCAAATTCACCACCATTAAGGGTGTCGGCAAAGTTAGTGCCTGTGATTTGGAAATTCTCTATGTTAGAAAAGTTAACGTGGTCAACTGCACCACTGCTATTTTTGTAGGCATAGAAATTGCCAGAATACCCACCATTACCGTCAGGACTAACACTGCTATTGATTCCAGCAGGGTATGAGACATTACCAGCAAAGGTATTGCTAGAGTAATTAACTACTAATACATCACTGCCAGCGCCAGCATCAACGTAATCATTGCCTAAACCTGAGTTGATGGTATCGTTACCGCCACCTGTATTGATGGTTTCACCAAAATCGACGGTGAAATTAATGCTGTCGTTACCGCTACCTGTGGTGAGGTTGTTAAATCGCTCAATTCCGGTAACGGTTGTACCCGCGATCGCATTCCCACTATTATCAATTATTAATCCTGTGCTGATACTAGAAAAATCTGCATTATCTAAGGTATCTATTCCAGTACCACCATCAATGCTGTCTGCACCGCCACCGCTACTGATGTAGTCATCACCTGCACCACCAATTAAGGTGTCATTATTAATCCCACCACGAATAACGTCAGCAAAGTTAGTGCCTGTAATATTAAAGCGTTCGACGTTGCCGAAGTTAAGTTGGTTAACTTGACCACTGCTATTTTTGTAGGCGCTGAACGACCCAGAATATACCCCGCCACCACTATCACCGACGGAACTGTTCATCCCAGCAGGGATTGAGGGAGTACCAGCAAAGGTATTGCCAGAATAATTAACAACTAATACATCGCTACCAGCACCAGCATCAACGTAATCGTTGCCTAAACCAGAATTGATGGTATCGTTACCACCGCCAGAGTTGATAGTTTCATTAAAATCGACGGTGAAATTAATGTTGTCATTACCGCTACCTGTTGTCAGGTTTTTAATTCGCTCGATTCCAGTAACGGTTGTACCTGCGATCGCATTCCCACTATGATCAATTATTAAACCTGTGGCAATACTAGAAAAATCCGCACCTTCTAACGTATCTATCCCAGCACCACCATCAATGCTATCTACACCGCCACCACCATCAATATAATCATTGCCAGCACCACCAATTAAAGTATCGTTGAATGCGCCTCCTCGTAAACTATCGGCATAATTAGTACCTGTGATTTGGAAGCGTTCAATGCTGGAAAAGCTTACTTGGTCATAATTACCATAACTATTTTTATAGGCAGTTAAATAACCAGCATAGCCACCAGAACCATCAGCATAGAAACTATTAAAGCGGATGCCAGCAGGATAGTTGCGATTTCCAGCAAATGTATTGGCTGAATAATCTATTACTAATAAATCACTACCACCGCTACCATTTACTGTATCAATGCCACGCAACGGTTGAAATACGTCGGCGCTGGTAGTGCCATTTAAAGTGTCGTCGCCGTCAGTCCCATTTAAATTTGCCTGCTCAATTTCAATGATTTGCCCATCTAATATAATTGTGGCGGTATCATCTTCTTCTTTCAGCAGTTCTAACTCTTTTTCCGTTAAAATTTTTCCCTGCACTAATGCGGAAAAAATCGCCCCTTCGTCGCCTTCTGCCTCAATTTCATTGATTTGAGCATCAATATAATGTCCTGCTTCTTCTAGCAGTACATCCGCAATTGCTACTATATTATTAGCATTTTGCTCGATAAGTTCTTTTGATATATAAATAGTGTTTGTGGCTTTAGCGAAAGCACCCATTGCACCATTTATTTCAGTAGAGTTCCGAATTTCAATTGGTGGTAAGTCGGCAAAATTGTTTTGTTGCCAAGCTTGAGATAATGATTTTGCTATTTTGGTATCATAGTTGTTACCAAATGCCACGCTCATGATGTTGTCGAAATCTTGAGCCGTAGCAAAGGTTTTGAGCAAATCCTGAGTTGTTTGCACAGCAGTTTCTAAAACTGCTTTATCTGTATAATCACTTAATATGTAGCGCATATCACCTTGCCTTAAGAAAGGCATAATAGTTAGATTTTCGTATTATAATGATGTTTCTAGATTTATGCCTTGAGATAGATATTAAATTATAAATTTTTAATACTTTGTTAATGTCAATAATTTTTCGACTGCCCAAAATTTACTTTGTATGTAAAATTTTGTCTTGATTTTTTTTTTAATAAAAAGGCTAGTTGGTTTGTAGTCAAATGTACAAATCAGTAGATCAACCTAATTAAACGTAAAACCCCGCCACCAGCAGGGTTCCCAGGTTAAGCCTGGGAACGAGTTCATCCGATATTGACTAAAACTTTGCTACAGGTGTGCTGCCAATAAATTCTCTAATTTTTGCTTGGTAATAGCTCCTTCCATAGATTCAACTAATTCTTTTTCCTTAAACAATCTAATGGCTGGAACACCCTCAACTTTATATTGCTTAACTGTTTCGGGATTTGGATCTACTTCCATTTTTACGACCTTGAGACGATCGCTATAATTTTGGGCGATCGCATCTACTGATGGTGACACCAAGCGACAAGGGCCACACCATGAAGCCCACAAATAAACTAAAACTGGTTGTTGAGCTTGCAAAACTTCAGATTCAAACTCGGCATCAGAAATAGAAATAACCTTGCTCATGGGTGTCCCTGTTAACAAATTTCAATAATTAACAGCATACTATTTATCCCAGCTACAACAGTTGCGGCTGGGATAATGTCTTGTCAATAGTTTGTCGGGAAAACAGCCATAGTTTACAAGCTGTCAATTTGCGATCGCAACTGTTCTAACTCCGTATCTACTTCTGACTTGGAGGGAGATGCAGATGCGGGCTTAGAAGGTGGTAGTGCTTGATTTGGCGTAGGTGCAGGTGCAAGTAACTGCGCTTTCATAGCTGCCAATTCATCCTCGACACCATTACCAGATTCAAGTAGCTTAAATTGCTCTTCTAAATTGCCTCCTGTAATCTCTGCTGCCGACTGGGAACGAGCTTCCGCCATCAAAACTTTTTCCTCCATCCGCTCGAACGCTCCCATCGCGTTGTTGTTTCCTAAGCGTCCCATAGCACCTTGGAGTTGTTCGCTAGCCTTAGCAGCTTGCGCCCTTGCTTTGAGCATATCTTTCTTGGTCTTGGCTTCGGAAATTTTACTTTCCAACGCAATCAAGTTGCGCTTCATTGTTTCCATGTGACCACTTTGGCTATCTAGCTGGGCTTTTAGCGCCGCCGCCGTTTCGCTATTAGTCTTCTTACGCACTAAAGCTTCCCGCGCTAGATTTTCATCACCCTTGGTAAGAGCCAGTTGCGCCCGTTGCTGCCAGCTATTTGCTTCGGTTTGAGCTTTGTTGTATTGTTGCTCAATACGTTTTTGACTAGCAATTGCCTGTGCAACAGCTTGGCGTAGCTGCACCAAGTCTTCTTGCATATCAATAATTGATTGCTCCAGAATCTTTTCTGGATCTTCAGCTTTGCTTACCACGTCGTTTAGATTGGCTCTAACGACTCGACTGATGCGATCAAATAATCCCATGACGCTGTTTATCCTTTTATTTACTAGGTTATAGCAGGATCTTAATATCTGGCTGCTTTTGTTAATTTAGTTGACTGCCATGATTGCGAATCTTATTCCCAGTTTAAACTGAGCTTCCCAAGCTTATCCCCCTAGCATTGATTCTAATTCCTGTTTTCAGACTTCTGAATTAAGGTAATTGATGTGAGTTCTGGGCGACAAAATAACCGTCCAGGGAAATAGGTTCCTAATCCACGATTAACATAAAGCTGATTGCTTCCTATCTGGTGCAAGCCTTCTGACCATTCCCAATGTTTGACTACTTTGTGACAGCCTTTTTTTAAGAAGGGTAGCCAGGGGTAGATCTTGCTGGAAATGTTTTGGCTAAGTTTCTTGAATTGTGGTATTACAGCGCCAATTCCTGGTATCACTACTTGACCGCCATGAGTATGACCAGAAAGTTGTAGGTCTACTCGCCACTGTTGCAATTTTTCGGCGCTGTCTGGATTGTGAGATAAGACTATCCGAGGTGTTTGAGGATCTAACTGATTTAACACAGACTCTGGGTTAAAATGACGCGACCAATAATCAGCTAGTCCTACTAGGGGTAATTGCGATCCTAAAGGATAGGCGATTTCATTCCATAAAACTTGGATGCCGATATTAGTTAGGGCTTTGGTGACTTCTGCTTTTGAGTTTGGGTAATAATGATCGTGATTGCCTAGTATCGCATAAATACCAAGACGACTTTGCAGGTGTTTAAGTCGTAACACTAATTCGTGAATTGGGCTGGGATCGTCGGTTATATAATCGCCAGTCAGGAGTACTAGATCTGGTTTAGCGGCGTTGCTTGCTGCGATCGCTTGTTGTAGTAAATCTTCTGATAGTCGCAAACCATCATAGTGAAAATCTGACATCTGCACCAGTTTTATGCCTTGTAAATCTGCTGGCAGATCCGCGATCGCGATCGTCACGTTTTCAACTTTCAACTGCCCTGATAATATCCGGTGCATAGTCTATCTTTATGATTTAAGCTATCAAATATTAGTAACAAGAGCGAAATTAGATTAACTATTTTTGTTTATTACAACTAGAGCTTCCAGCATAGCAAAACCAATCCCTAATTATCGCTAGACAATCGCCTGTAGATTTTGCGCTGCGTGATTAAGCTTTTGGATACTAACTTCTGTTTGAGCAATTTCAATGGCAGTTTCTCTTGCCTCGATTTGAATATTGTTCATTGCTGCTACAAAACAATTAATCGAACAAAATTGTGGATAGTAGCAATTAGCAATTCATAGCGCTCGTCTGAGATATAATTCTGAATATGTCTTCACGTAATACCCTCGATCTTGCTGAAATCCGCTTTCTCCACCGCCAGTTGGCTTCTTTGCTGGTGTATCAATCTGTACTGGCGGACGAAGTTGGTTCCTCTTTCCTGCAACTACTTGAATCTCTATACCATAGTGATGGTGGAGAAGCAAGTGCTTTAGTTTGCTTACAAGCTTATGGTAATTGGTTTAAAACTTTGGCGGCTAAAAATGTTAGCTGGCAAGATTATTTAATTAATCAAATTATTGTGGCTGATAATCCCTTTACTCAACAAGCTCAAATCCTAAAATTTGCCAATTTGCCACCAGCGTTGGTAGCGGCGGCGGAACATGATTTGCAAGTATTACACAGTATTTATAAGTGTAGTAGCTATCAAATGAGCCGTTGGGTTCAAACTATGTGTAATTTATCAGTTACACCTGTTTTTTGGAACCAAGAACCTCAAGAATCAACACACCATGAGTTATTAATCCGCACAAGGTTACAACAGGGAAATTGGGGGGAAGCAGTTAAGGATTTGGCATCTTACTACCGTCAATGTGGGGTAGGTATATTTGCTAAGTATTATGCTTTTCGTTGGCAGGCGGGGCAACTGGTGGGAGTTGCATATCCCGATCAGGTGAAGGCGACGGATTTATTTGGCTATGAGTCACAAAAAGCAGCTTTAGTAAAAAATACTGAATTTTTAATTGCAGGCTACCCAGCTTTGAATGTATTACTTTATGGTAGTCGCGGATCTGGGAAGTCTTCTTTAGTTAAAGGAATATTAAATAAATATAGCGATCGCCATCTACGTTTGATCGAAGTTGGTAAATCTCATCTCCAAGATTTACCAACCATTGTGGAACAATTGCGCGGCTTACCCCAAAAATTTATTATCTTCGTAGATGATTTATCTTTTGAAGAAGATGACGATGCTTTTAAATCATTAAAAGTAGTGCTGGAAGGTAATATTACAGCACGACCTGAGAATGTAGTTGTTTATGCTACTTCTAATCGCAGACATTTAATTAGAGAATTTTTTGAAGACCGACCCCGCCCCAGGGATGCTGATGAGGTAAATGCTTGGGATACTGTTCAAGAGAAGCTTTCTTTTAGCGATCGCTTTGGTCTGACTTTAACCTTTGAGCCTGCTGACCAAAATACATATTTAGATATTATCCGGCATCTAGCGCGACAAGCTCAAATCCCCATTAGTCAGGAAGATTTAGAATATCGTGCTTTACAATGGGCAACTCGTCATAACGGTCGCTCTGGGCGAACAGCTAGACAATTTATTGACTTCCTGAATGCGGAACTAAAAATTCCTGAGCGATCGCTCTAAGTATAGTATTAATTATTATTCTGCCCTTTTATCAGTAAATTTACTAAGTAAAAGGGGAGTATTATTTTTATAATCCTGATTTTCTCTGATTGCATTATTATTTAATCAAAGATAAGATTGATTACCAACAACCAGAATTTGATAATCTTTCTAAGTCTTCAGCTACCAGTATTCTGCACCAAAGCGCGAGATGCTCAAGCGTTGGCGGCTTGTCAGCTTTTATTTTTACCATCTAATTAGCTGCAATCCAACACTTAACTGCTTAGTTTTAAATCAGAATTACACATCATACTCTTTAAAGTGGATAGCTGATTACTAAAAAATTACAAATAAATTTCTAGTAGCTGAAGTAAGGAGTAAGTTGGATAAATGGGTTGCCAGTGGATTAAAAATTTAGTCAATGCAGTTGTGAATTTGGTAGCTACTACCGAGCAGCCAATACCAAAAAATCAGCCAATAGTAGCTTTAAACACTGGCTTTGATGAAGAAAGTTGGCTGGCAATGAAAGAAAAACAACAGCAAATTCAGTTAGTACAAATCAAACTTCAGTATCTACAACAAATTAAAAATCACAGCTATCAAATTCCAGATCATAAACTCGATTACCCAAAAGCTAAACAGTTGTATGATTTTATAGAAAATGTTCAAATAATAATTAGTCTAGATAATTTTGAGCTTCAGAGTTGGTATTGTCAACAAGAAAGACAGATTCAAGAAGAACTAGAGCTACTTCGTAGGGAATTTAAGGACGACTGGCAACCGATTAGTAGTAAAATTACATAAATTTAATCAGAAAGTAAGTTATTTAGCAATGTCGTTTACCTATAATCGGACTATTTATTTTCAAGATACCGATGCAGCAGGTGTAGTTTATTTTGCTAATGTATTAGCAATATGTCATGAAGCTTATGAAGAATCGTTAGCCGCATCAAATATTAATTTAAAGTTATTTTTTAGTAGCCCAGATGTTGCTATCCCTATAGTTCACGCTAGTATAGACTTTATTAAACCGTTATTTTGTGGAGATAAAACTTTAATTTGTTTATCGCCTAAATATTTGACTGATCATAGTTTTGAAATTGGCTATAAGATTATTTCATCTCAAGCAGAAAAATTATTAGCTACAGCAATAACTCAGCACGTCTGTATAGATAAAATCAGTAGAAATCGGAAAGAAATGCCCAAAGAAATTAGCCAATGGCTCAATCAGTGGAGTGATGCAGTTGCCACGCCTTAGCAATTTTCTCTAGTTGTTCACGGTTAATTTTACCTTGTTGATTACGAGGCAATTGAGCAACGGCTATCCAATATTTAGGCTGTTTAAATTTGCTAATTTTATTAGTAATTACATTTCGGAGTATATCGTTAGAAACTTCAATGTTAATTGGAACATAAACGGCGGTAACAACTTGCCCCCAATTTTGATCTGGTAAGCCCAACACACCCACATCTGTAACTAATTGAGTAGCTAAAATTGCAGCTTCCACTTCAGTAGGGAAGACGTTTTCACCGCCAGTAATAATTTTGTTACTATTACGACCAACGAGATTTAAATAACCATTATTATCAATAAACCCTAAATCATCTACCGAAAAGCTGTGCTTGTTTGTAAATAAACCGGGATAATAACCTAATGCTAAGGAATCGGATTGGATAGTAATAATACCAGTTTGATTGTTACTTAATATTTCGCCTTGATCGTTATAAATTTGGATTTGAGTATGGGGTAAAATATGACCGCAATTATTAATACCATTTAGAAAAGCTTCTGGTTTGAGGGTAGCAATTTGTGAAGCTGTTTCTGTCATACCATAAGTAGGCGCTAACCGAATATTGTGAGATCTTGCTGCTTCCAAAAGTTCTAGCCAAGCTGGCGCGCCTCCTAATAGTACTGTATGAAAATTAGATAACCATGTAGGGGAATAATTTAAGAGGCGTTGTAGTTGCGTTGGTACTAAGGAGAGGAAAAATTCGGCGGGATTGATGTTATTGATAATATCAAGTTTGTGTGATTGGGAGTAAAAAGAAAACCCCTCCCCGTATTCACGAAGTGTGCGCGAAGCGCTTACGGGGAGGGGTGTCATAGAGGGAGATAATTTAAGGTTTGTTTCGAGGGTTTTGAAGGGTAAAATTACTAATTGACCGTTAGTGGTGAGCGATCGCATAAATTGCATTAAACCGCTAACGTGATACAACGGTAATACGCAAAAAGAATTAACTTTCTCGATAGCAAAATATTTTGTAAAACCTTGCACTGATGCCATTAATGTTTGCCATGTGTGGATGGCAAATTTAATTTCACCTGATGAACCCCCTGTTGGAATCATAATTAATCCTGAGTGGGAGGTGTTTAGCACAGGTGCGGGTGTGTGAAGGTGTGGGGGAGTAAAGTTTAATTCTCCCCAAATTATGTCAGGTTGAACTAAATTAAAAACTTGTTGCCATTCAGCTTGCACCCAATTAGGATTACACAAAAAAACCGGACAATTAGCGGTAGTTGCAGCGATAAAACCAGCTATAAATTTTATGGGGTCTTTTTCTGCTAGTAAAATTTTTGGTAATGTTCCACGCTGCGATAATTGTGTCAATTCTGTAAAGAATTCTTCAGCCAAGTTGAGAAGTTGGTGGCAATCATAACCAATTAGCCAATCATCGCCAAGACGTTTTTGCAGATAGGTTAAGGGTTTTGCCATAATTGTTCTAGCCAGTCCTCATCTTCATTAAACCAGTGGTTGATCCCAAAACCGACTGCC
Source organism: Oculatellaceae cyanobacterium (assembly GCA_036702875.1). GTDB lineage: Bacteria > Cyanobacteriota > Cyanobacteriia > Cyanobacteriales > PCC-9333 > Crinalium. Next base: position 22,620 of record DATNQB010000037.1, read on the forward strand.
CGATTAGGGTTAGATAATTCACTGGCTAAGTTTAAAGCTGCTTGTCTTCCGATTGAGGTTTCAAAGACTGAGGAGAAAACGGCATCAATTTGATAGGTTTGGCAAAACTGGCGTAAACTTCTAGGGGAACCTGCGATCGCAGGTTTAATTACAAATATTCCCCGCCAACCTTTGGTATAATGCGCTTCTAGCTGATCGATGGTGGCAACAGATTCATCTAATGCGATGGGAGTAGTATATTGATTACTTAACTCCAACATGGCATCAAATTGATCCACAGGTAGGGGTTGTTCGATAAATTCTACAATAGTGCGATCGCATTCTTCCAACCATACCTTTGCTGACTCAAAACTTAGCCCCCCGTTAGCATCCAAGCGCAGCTTTACCTCAGTTGGTAATAATTCAATTAGTTGATTAAATATTTTAATTTCATCCTCAATTGGTGCAACACCAATTTTCCACTTAAATGTACTATATCCCTGATGCAAAAGCGGTTGCCATAATTCTAAAGCCTCTATACCAGCAGGTAATAAACCACTGTAATTAAGATATTTAGAGCTTGTGTTACCCCTCCCCAGCCCTCCCCTTATCAAGGGGAGGGAGCAAAATTTATTACTTCCCACCTTTACAAGGGGGGATTGAGGGGGGTAGTTTTTTGATGTTTCCAATATTTTCCAAGCATATTCAAACGCAAATTGACACGCGGGTAGATAATTAGGAATAGAATTAATTGTTTCAATACTAACTTCAGCACCTAGTTGATAGCAAAAATTTAAAGCTGATTCAAAGCTTTCAGAACCAAACCAGGGAAGAGGTGCAATTTCACCAAAAGCGATTATCCCATTTTTATCTATTAACTTAATAATAATTCCTTCACGGATATCCCACGTGCCGTGATTAGTTTGCAAAGCTCGTTTAAATTTACGTTTGTAGGGACGGAAACTAAATTTATATAGCATTACCTGAATTTACCCAACCTATTGCATAAGTCAAATTAGAGATAATTAACCACAGATGCACACAGATAAACACAGATGGGATTACTGATTTCTTAAACAAGGCTATTTATAAATTTATTCACATATTTTAACCAGAGATAGGGTTGTTCAAAATGAACATTATGGCTAGAATCTTTAATTATTTCTAAATGCGTGTAGGGGCAACAATTAGAAATTTCTTGATTAATTTCTATAAATTTATGGTCAAATTCTCCTACCAACAGCAGCAAAGGCAATTGATTATTAACAAGGTGCTGCCATAAACAAGGCTGACAACCTATACTCATATAACGCAGAGATTTAGCTAATTCTAAAGGATTATTTTGTAATCTTCGCTCAAGAAGATTATTAAATTTTGGATGTAGCTTAATACTATTAAAAATAGGTTGCTGATACCACTTATTTAAAAAATCTCCAAAATCCTTACTTTCTATCCCTGCGGCTAATTCTGCATCGTGTTTGATTCTAGCTAATCTAGCTGCTTGTGTTTTTAATCCTGGTGAAGCTGATTCTAGGATAACTTTAGCAAAATATTGAGGAAATTTCAGAGCTAAGTATAAAGCTAATCTACCACCCATCGAATAGCCAAATAAAAAACATTGATTAATTTTTAAAGCTTCAAATAAATTAATTAATGCTTGGGCTGTATTCTCCATCCTATAACATTCTTGACTACCCAAAACTTTTGTCTTTCCATGCCCTGGTAAGTCAACAGCAAGACAGCAAAATTGCTGAGATAACAATATCATTACATCTTGTAAATCATTACTGCTACCCATAAAGCCGTGCAACAATAGTAGTAATGGCTTGTCTCGCTTACCCATCAAAGAGTAATTGAATTCATAATCAGCAATTTTTATCAGTGGCATTGTTTACAATTTGCAAAAATAAGCTTTTTATCTAGGGTTGAGAAAAATGAAATTAAAGATAATTTTAGCTGCTGGCACTTTAATAGTTTACCTACCTGCCAACGCAAGTTTAGCAAGCCTCAATGCTGATAATAATTATCTTATAAACAATTCACATATTTCTCAAGCTAACCAGACAGAGTTATTATGGCTTAAACATTCCAATGAGATTAACCGTTTAATCCAAGAAGCCATTAACTATCAGAATAATCAAAACTATCCATCAGCTATTGCTAGTTTACAAAAAGCGGAGCAAATAGCGCAAAAAGATGCGTATATACTTGGTCAGTGGCAAGCACTTTCTTTTCAAGCACTTACTTATAAGCAAATGGGTGAATTTGAAAAATCAATTGCTTTAAATCAACAAAATATAGAATTTTTACATAAGCAAACTCAACAAGCAATTAAGGAGCAATTTGTTGATATAGCAGGTTTGGAAGCACAGTCATTAGATGCTATCAGTAATAATTATACTTTTTCTGAAAATTATGCCAAAGCTATTGAAATACTAAAGAAAGCACTAAATCTTCTTGAGCAAAGAGAAAACAAGGTTTTGTCTTCAGTAGATATAGTTGCACCTAAGTTATTAATGAAGTTAGGAGTCAATCTGTTTTTAGCTGGTAATCTACCTGAATCAGAAAAAACTTTGTTTGCGGCTTGGGAGGATTATGAAAATAAGATCAATACACGAATTAAAGCGGGTTCATCGGGGCTATATGAATACGAATTTGTTGTAGAGGTACTTCGCTGGCTACCTCAAGTATTGGTAGCTCAAAATAAAACTAATCAAGCTTTGGAACTAGCAGAACTTGGTCGGGCGCGAGCTTTTTCGGCTTTATTAAAAAATCGCTTAGACAAGGAAGGAAGCTTTCAGCCTAATCCCGAAAAACTTAGCATTGAACAAATTAAGAAAATTGCTAAAGCACAAAATTCTACTTTGGTTCAATATACTCTTACTTATGATTTTAACCCAGATCTGTTTCTGCCCTTTAGTAATTTGCAAAAAAATTCAGCTTCAGGTTTGCTAATTTGGGTAGTTAAACCAACGGGTGAAATTGCATTTAGACAAGTAAAAATTGATAAAAATAAACCCTTTTTAACTGTAGTTCAGAATGCTCGTAAAGCTATTAATATTAGAAGTAGTAACAACAAGAAAAAAGATTTACAAAACCTGTATAAACTTTTAATTGCACCAGTTGCAGATCTTTTACCTACTAATCCTGAATCTCGTGTTACTTTTATTCCTCAAGATTTACTATTTTTAGTACCTTTTGCCGCGTTACAGGATACAAATAGTAAATATTTAATTGAAAAACATACTATTCTTACTGCTCCTGCTTTTAAAGTACTCGATTTAACCTACCACCAACAACAGCAGATAACGAATGCTGTTAAAGGGGTGTTAGTTGTTGGTAATCCGACAATGCCTAGTTACAGTGCGGTGGAGGGGAGTCCGCCTGAACAATTAGCTAGTTTACCAGGTGCGGAAACAGAAGCAATTGCGATCGCACAATTATTTCAGACCCAAGCAATTACTGGAAATCAAGCCACAAAAGCAAATATTATCCCACGAATGTCACAAGCTCGAATAATTCATCTCGCTACTCACGGAATTTTGGATGATGTCGGCGGGGTGTTTAGTTCCCTAGCTTTTGCACCATCTGCACAAGATACGGGTTTTCTGACGACAAGAGAAATTATCAGCCAGAAGCTTAAAGCAGAATTAGTTGTTCTCAGTGCTTGTAACACTGGCAGAGGTAAAATCACTGGTGATGGCGTAGTCGGGCTGTCGCGGGCGTTTATTGCTGCTGGCGTACCCAGTGTCATTGTCTCTCTGTGGAGTATACCTGATGCTCCTAGCGCAACGCTGATGACTGAGTTTTATCAAACTCTTAAAAATAACGCTGATAAAGCTCAAGCCTTGCGCCAAGCTATGCTAACCACAATGAAACAATACCCCGATCCTATTGATTGGGCAGCTTTTACCTTGATCGGATCTGGCGATGCTTCTGCAATCAAAACAGCATCAGGTGATGTTTCTATAAGTGCTAGTAACAATACTCAAGCTGGACAATCTAGTTACTATACAGCTTTCCCTGTGCCAAATTATATCAAAAATTACACAGAATTTCCTTCTCAATCTGTGCAGGGGGAAATAGTTATTACATTCAATACCAACCTAAGTTTTGATGAAATTGTTAAATTTTATCGCCAAGCATTTTCTGTGAAAAACTTCACAGAAGATCCGGCGTTAACTCAACTGACAGATCCTCTGTGGCAACAAATAGTATTCAACGATTCGCCTAATGGCAAAAAAATTGCCATTCAAATGACTCAAGATAGTTATAATAATGCCCGCAATGTTTCTGTGCGTTTGGAGAAGTAGGTAATGGACATCTCCAAAAATGAATATAGAGACGCGCCATGGCGCGTCTCTACATGGATTGTAGGTAACTGAACGGTTTAGTCACCACCAAAACCCCCATTGTGCCAGCAGCCATTGTGTAGTGAGTCGCTGTAAAACCTACTTCCTGTGCTAAGGCAATTTGTTGATTACCTTGAGGAAACTTTTGCAAGCTTTTCCAAATATAAGCATATTCTTCTTCCAATTCAAACTGACGAGCGATAGGCACAGCGATGGTTTCTAAAAAGAATTGCTCAAATTTTTGTAAAAAAGGTTGATAAGCTAAATGAAAATCAAGAATTGCAGCTTTTGCGCCTGGTTTCAGCACACGATAAAGTTCTTGTAAGCTACGGGAAATATCTACAACATTACGCAAACCATAGCCCATTGTGGCGGCATCAAATGTATTATCTGGGAAGGGTAAATCTAAAACATCTGCCTCTATCCATTCAATTTGTGGTAAAAGAAACTTTTCTTGACCAATTGCCATTTGTTGGGGGCTAAAATCTACGCCATAAACTTTCCCTTGCCCTCCAACTTCTTTGGCTAATAATTTAGTAAGATCTCCACTACCACAGCAGAGGTCAGCACAGATATCCCCTGGTTTTGGTGCTGCCCATTTAACAGCCATCTTTTTCCAAATGCGGTGCTGACCTAAACTTAGCCAGTCGTTGAGTTGATCGTAATGAGGAGCAATGCGCTCAAAAATATCACGAATTTCTGCTGAATTAGATGAGATTTTAGTTGTCATAGCAGGAATAAATTACAGTTTTATAGTGTTTGTAGTGGTTTTAGGTCATTGGTCATTGTTAATTGTTAATTGTTAATTGTTAATTGATTAAGAAGCCTACACCAAGTAGCGACCCCATCAAAAAGTGCATTGCTACGGCAATAAATTTACTGTTACTTACTTTGGCTGGCTGATCGTGATAATTGTGTACGTGGCGAAATAATTTGATAGCTAAAGGCAAACTGAGAAAAACTAGCAATGTCGCAACTGGAAAAATTCGCAATACAACAAATAAAGCTGTAAGTGCGTAAATGCTACCACCAAACCAAGGTAGAATTTGGGAAGCTTTTTTTGTACCAAGACGGACGATAGGCGATCGCTTCCCTGCTGCTAAGTCATCTTTTACTTGGTGAATATGAGAACAAAACAATATTAAACTGGTGGCAATAGCCACAATCATAGCAGCCGCAAAGCTGACAATTGACCAAGTTTGTGCTTGGCTATAATAAGCTGCTACGACAACCATACTAAAGCAAATTAAGCAGATAATTTCTCCTAAACCTTGATAGCCTAAGCGAAAAGGAGGGCCTTGGTAGGTATATGCGATCGCACTAGCTACCAGTACTAGCACCATTACTGTAATATCTCTTTGCCACCAAGAAATCAGGCTTACTCCCAATATGCCTGTAATTAAACACAAATTTGCTATCCAAAAAGTTAAGGATTTGTTGCCAGTCAATTTGACAACCGAGTGCGCTTTATTTTGATCAATGCCAGTATCATCATCAAATACATCATTGCTCACATTCATCCAAGCAATAAACAAAATTGCTGAAGTTAAAAACACAGCAAATATTTGAATGTTAAAAATTTTAGTTTGAGCGAAAGCAATAGTACTACCTACCCAAATTGGAATTACAGCAACAGTGTACATGGGTGGCTTAATTGCTGCTAACCACAATTTTCTATTTGGCTGTTCAATGATAATTGTAGTCATAAGATTGATTACATTAATACAGTCTTGTACTGGTTATGATGATTTTAATCATGTGTAGAGACCTACCAGGGCGCGTCTCTACTCACCTTTTAATCAGCATATAACGAGGCAACTATCTCTATGGCTGCTACTTGCATCTTCAGAAACTTCTTTCAGATATAATCGTTCATTTTGTGTACATAATCATTCTTGAGATAGACGCAAAATCATGGCATACCTCCACCTATACCATGATTTACAATTCTCAATGATCAATGATTAACAAAATGCAAACAAGTTTGCTAAACTCCAGTGCTATGACAGTTACACCATATCGTAATCCCCTGCTTATTGAGTGTAAGGATCTGTATCAGTTTCTATTAGCCTGTAAGCAGACTGCCCAACAAAAAGACCAAACAAAAATCATCAGTCTTTCTCTAGAGATGCCACCTGTTGATCCGTTGGCTGTAATGGCTGCAATGGCTAAACCAGGTCAACTAAATTTTTACTTTGAGCAAGCTGGGCATGAAGTGGCGATCGCAGCTATTGATGCAGTAGTTTCCCTCAAGGTGGCAGGGAGTTCCAGATTTGAGCAGGCTCAACATTTTATCAAATCTTGTCTCAACAACACAATGATCGCTGGCACTGATAATCTAGCTTTAACTGGGCCTCATTTTTTTTGTAGCTTTACTTTTTTTGATCAATCACTTAATGGTGATTTAACTTTTCCACCTGCCACAATTTTTTTGCCTCGATTACAGTTTTCTAGATTTAAAAATAAAGGTGTTTTAGTTTTTAATCTAGAAATCAATCAACTAAAAAATATAGAACTTTTATTTAACGAAATATTACAGAAAATTCAAATTATAAAAACCAGTAGCCAGATTGTATCAAAAAATAATATTTATCAAAGTTTAGAAAATTATTGTAATTTCAGCTTTAATAATATAAATAAATTAAAATCCTCGGTCACATCAGCATTAGAATCAATTCGTTGCCATAAACTAAATAAAATTGTTTTAGCTCATGCAGTAGATGTTAAGTCACCTGTGGAATTTAAACTAATTGACTCCTTGGATAATTTACGCCAACGTTATCCTGGCTGTTATATATTCTCTACCAGTAATAGTAAGGGGCAAACTTTTATTGGTGCAAGCCCTGAGCGATTAATTAGTATTAAAAATCAACAGTTATTTACAGACTCATTAGCTGGTTCAGCGCCACGGGGAACAACAGCAATTGAAGATACAGAATTTGGCGATCGCTTATTGAGTAGTGAAAAAGAACGACGCGAACACCTAGTAGTACTAGATTTTATCACCCAACGTCTAACGAAACTAGGATTAGCACCTGTCAGCCCTGAATTACCACAACTGCTCAAACTTGCCAATATCCAGCATTTATGGACACCAATTCAAGCAACAATGCCTTCATGCGTTCATCCTCTAGAAATTGTGGCAGAATTACATCCTACCCCAGCAGTGGCTGGTTTACCGCGCAATATCGCTTGCCAACAGATTCGTCAGTATGAACCATTTGAGCGATCGCTTTATGCTGCGCCGCTAGGATGGGTAGATCACCAAGGTAACAGTGAATTTATTGTAGGCATTCGTTCTGCTTTAATAGATGGCGATCGCGCTAGACTTTATGCTGGTGCAGGTATCGTTGCAGGTTCCGAACCTGACAAAGAACTAGCTGAAATTCAACTAAAACTTCAAGCACTTCTGAAAGCATTAGTTTAATCTGATGTTGTGAAATCTACCTTGTCATATATATCTGCCAGAGAAATCTCAAATGAAAAAGTAGCAAGCGACAGCATCATCTCCTCGCCGTCATACTCAGAAAAAATCCATTTTGTAGGAGCAGTTTTGTAGTAATGTTCAACGTGCATTGTATATTGGTCAATCAAAACGTATTCCTGAAAAGTATTAATAGTGCGATAAGCAGCAAATTTTTCAACTTGGTCATAATTTCTAGTAGACTTTGATAGCACCTCAGCAATTAATACTGGATTAGTGATCGTGTCTTTCCTACCCTCAGCCAACTCTAATTCGCCTGCAACAACCATCACATCAGGATAGGTATAAATACGCCTTTGAGGAATCCACAGCCGTTGATCTGTAATAAAGACTTGGTATGGTTGACGCTTTAAACCAAAATTTAGCGCAGCATAAAAGTTACCAGCAATTTTGTTATGGTTTGGTGTTCCGCCTGTCATTACAATAATTTCACCATTAATGTATTCGTGACGTTCCTCTGAATTAACTTCCAGTTCTAGGTATTCTTCAGGAGAGTAATAGCGTTTTTCTTGTGCTTGCATAATCATCTAATTTTAATCCTCTTTCTTTATATATCTAGCTTTTTTAATTTCAATGACTATAGATTTTCGCAATACTAATTCTGTTTGGGCTTCAATTCTAGCAGCAACTCTACAGCGACTAGGATTAACCACAGCCATTATTTGCCCTGGATCAAGATCAACGCCTTTAGCCGTTGCCTTTGCTCAACATCCGCAAATAGAAGCAATTCCCGTTTTAGATGAACGTTCCGCCTCCTTTTTTGCTTTAGGAATAGCAAAACGTACACATCGTCCTGTGGTTTTAGTTTGTACTTCTGGGACTGCTGGAGCAAACTTTTATCCAGCAGTAATTGAAGCTAAAGAAAGTCGTGTACCACTAATAGTTTTAACAGCAGATCGTCCACCAGAATTGCGAGATTGTCATTCTGGGCAGACAATTGATCAAGTTAAATTATATGGCAATTATCCTAACTGGCAAACTGAGTTAGCAGTGCCTAGTTTAGATATTAAACTATTGCGTTACCTACGGCAGACAATTATGTATGCTTGGGAGCGATCGCAATTTCCTACCCCTGGTGCAGTCCATCTTAACATTCCCTTTCGCGACCCCCTTGCCCCCATCCCAGAATTAGAAACCGAAGTTCTTAAGTCGCAATTTCAGCCATCAGAATTTTTTGCGAGAATAACACCATATATTCAGACGCAAACATCATCTATTCCAAATCTTGAAACTATCATCGAACAATGGCTGCAAGAAGATCGAGGAATTATTATTGCTGGCGTTGCACAGCCTCAGCAACCAGAAGAATATTGTAGTGCGATCGCACACCTTTCTAAACTCTTAAAATTCCCTGTCCTAGCTGAAGGACTATCTCCAGTTAGAAACTACGCCCAACTTAACCCCGATTTAATATCCACATATGATTTAATTCTGCGAAATCAACAATTAGCACAACAACTAACACCTGAAATAGTCATTCAAATAGGTGACTTACCTACAAGTAAAGAATTGCGTACCTGGCTAGAATCTATTCAACCTGAACAATGGATAATTGATAAGTGCCATCATAACCTTGATTCTCTACATAACCAAACAAACCATCTACGAATATCTGTAGAACAATTAACTTCTGTAGCTGAGAAATATTTATTATTAAGACAATCGCCAGATAACCGTCCCGAAGAAATACCAAACTCGTCTTATATAGATTTATGGTGTAATAGCGAAGCCAGCGTTAGGTCATCTATTGACCAAAAAATGTTCAGTATGCAGGAGTTATTTGAAGGGAAACTTGCCTGGTTACTTTCCCAAACGCTACCACCAAAAACTCCCATCTTTATTTCTAATAGTATGCCCGTGCGAGATGTGGAATTTTTCTGGACACCTAATAATTCTGAAATCCAACCTTTTTTCAATCGGGGTGCAAACGGTATTGATGGCACTTTATCCACAGCTTTAGGAATTGCCCACCGTCATCAAAGCAGTATTATGCTAACTGGTGATTTGGCTTTATTGCACGATACCAACGGCTTTTTACTTAGAAATAAGTTTTTTGGAAGCCTCACCATTGTTTTAATTAATAATAACGGCGGCGGCATTTTTGAAATGTTGCCTATATTTAAATTTGAGCCACCTTTTGAAGAATTTTTTGCAACACCACAAAATATTAATTTTGCTGAGTTGTGTACTACTTATAGCGTAGATTATGAATTAATTACGTCCTGGCAACATCTACAACAGCTACTCAACCCGCTACCAACAACAGGTATTAGAGTTTTAGAGTTACGCACCAATAGAAAAACCGATGCTAACTGGCGAAAGAATAATTTAGGCAAATTTGCTCTGACTATTAGTTCTTGAAAATAGTAAAGTTGTTTCACAAATGATAATTTTGGTTAATTAACCGCAGATGTTTCTCACCCCTCCCTTCTCTCTCCTCCCTCCTCCCTATTCCTTATTACCTTGATGATAAAGTAAACCACCAGTAGCAATATTCCACGCGCCCCCAACATTGCCAGTCAAATCGCAGTTTTCTACAGTACCAGTGCCGTTGACTGATACACAAACAGCATGACCTTCATTGCGATTAATTCTGCATCGCTGAATAGTAGCATTACTACCATCACCGATATAAACGCCAACTTCGATATTGCCAAAAATATCGCAATCTTCCACCGTTCCATTACTATTTTCATCAATCCAAACGCCAAACCCTTTGCCCTCATGAATTTGGCATCTACGTAAGATGGGATTACCACCATCAGTAATCTGTACCTCAAAGTTATTGCCAAAAATGTCGCAACCTTCCAAAGTTCCACGACCATTTTTGCTTACCAAAACACCACAACCTTTGCCGTTATGAATTCTGCATCCCCGAATCCGAGGGTCAGCAGATGCACCATGAATTTTTATACCAGTTGCTACTGCTGAATTAATATCACAATTTTCTAAAATCAATTGCCCTTGGGGAATATCAACAGCATAAGATGATTTATCAAATAAAGATTTAAAATTGCCAGCGCGGTGACGTAAAGTTAAACCACGTACTACTGCATAGCCTGTTTGCATCCTGATACAAGATGAGCCTTTACTTTCAACAATAATATCTGCGACTGAACCATCACCCACAATTTCCAATGGTTTATCAATTACTAAACTTTCCTGATAGAAACCTGGACGTACTAAAATTCGACTTCCCTCTTGAGCATTTTTAATCGCTTGGCTAATACTTCTATAATCAGCTACACCAATTTTAGAGACAATCAGTGCTGAATTATTCGCGCTTGGCAGTGGAATGGCTAAGGGTGAGCCAATTGCTGCTGGATGTTGAGATGTAAAATGATTTGTTTCTAGTAGTACTTCTGCTGCCGATTGATAACGGTGAATAGTATCTGGAAGCAGTAGCTTGTGAATTACACGGCTTAATTGGCTACTAATTGGATTACTTAAGTGATTACGCCAAGTATTAATACCTACAGTTAATAAGCGAAATGGGTGAATTCCTGTCATTAAATGGACACAGGTAAGTCCTAGACTATAAAGGTCGCTGGCAAAAATAGCATTGCCTTCAAGCTGTTCTGGAGCAACATATCCCAGAGTGCCGATCATCGTACCACTTTTAGCGATAGAGGAATTAGTAGTAGTTTTACTAGCACCAAAATCTACTAAAAACAGTTTGCTATCAGCCTGACGACGAATAATATTTTCTGGTTTAATATCTCGGTGGATTAAACGTGATTCATGGATAAACTGCAATACTGGCAGTAAATCATTAAGTAAAGCCCAGATTTGAGCTTCACTAAAACAGCCATTTTGAATTAGTTCTTCACCTAAATTTTGCCCGTCGATAAATTCTTGTACTAAATACAGGCGATCATCCTGCTCAAAATGTGCTAAAAGGTCTGGAATTTGGGGATGTTTTCCTAAATTCTCTTGTAGCACAGCTTCTTGTTGAAACAGTGGCTTTGCCTTGGGGAAGCTAGCGTCTTGGGGAAAAAATTGCTTAATTACACAATAAGGCTTTGATGGTTTGTATTCATCTACCGCTAAAAAAGTTCTACCAAAGCCACCTTCACCAATTTGTTTAATGGCACGATAGCGATCGCCCAATAGCAATGTTGTACCACAACTTTCGCAATACTTTGCTCCAGGTGGATTTTGAGGATTTTCGCAATTTGTATTCAGGCAATAAGACATACCTGGAATGATACGCGCAGATTGAGTCGATCTTAAATTTATAGCTGGCGATTTGCCTCCGGCAACGCTTCGCGATTCCCCTTCGGGGACGCTTTGCGAACGCATACAAGTAATCATCTCCTTGATTTCTAGTTAAAAAAGCTCTAGGGATCGAGTAGAAGATGCACTTACACCATTAGAGTTAGCTTAATACATTCTCTAATAATCGCAGGTTGGTTTAAAAATCGCCGTGATTCAAGACACCAAGTTAGAATTCTCAAACTGAATTAAGCTCGCACTCTCTAATTGTATGAACCTCAACTGGGAAACCGCTAAAACTTACGAAGACATCCTGTATTTCAAAACTAACGGGATTGCCAAAATTGTGATCAATCGCCCTCACAAACGTAACGCTTTCCGACCCAAAACCATCTTTGAACTCTACGATGCTTTTTGCGATGCTCGTGAAGACACAAGCATCGGCGTTGTATTGTTTACTGGAGCAGGCCCACATACAGATGGGAAATATGCCTTCTGTTCAGGTGGAGATCAAAGCGTTCGCGGAGAGGGTGGCTATATAGATGATGCAGGAGTCCCACGCCTCAATGTGCTGGACTTACAACGGCTAATTCGCTCCATGCCGAAAGTTATAATTGCTTTGGTTGCTGGTTATGCTATCGGCGGCGGACACGTCTTACATTTGATTTGTGACCTAACTATCGCTGCTGACAATGCTATTTTCGGTCAAACTGGCCCCAAAGTCGGCAGCTTTGATGGTGGGTTTGGTGCTAGTTATATGGCGCGGATTGTTGGTCAAAAAAAAGCACGGGAAATCTGGTTTTTATGCCGTCAGTATACTGCGGCTCAAGCATTAGAAATGAGCTTAGTTAATTGCGTCGTTCCAATAGAACAGCTAGAGTCAGAAGGTATCCAATGGGCTACAGAAATTTTAGAAAAAAGTCCCATCGCCATTCGCTGCTTAAAAGCTGCCTTTAATGCCGATTGCGACGGTCAAGCTGGTCTGCAAGAACTTGCTGGTAACGCGACCTTACTTTATTACATGACAGAGGAAGGAGCAGAAGGTAAACAGGCGTTTCTAGAAAAGCGTCAACCTAATTTTCGCCAATATCCCTGGCTACCTTAATCAATTAACAATGACCAATAGTGCGTAAGTCCTGAAACTTATGTTGCTCAAAATCCCACAGGAGGTTAAGTTCATGTGGGATTTTGAGCAAAAATTTATCAAATTGATCTTTTCTTGAAAAGCTTTTTGTTATTAAAATGTTACTAAAATACCAACTTAGCAACATTTATTGTTTCAGAGACAGTAACACTTTTTTCTTCAGCCTGCTGTGGTCTAGAGCAAGTCAATGAACAAGGAGAAACTACATCATCTTTTAAATTGAAGATTTTTTCCTCCCAAATTCTCATTCCTTCAAGAGTTTCCCAAGAAGGTGCAAAGGGTGACATTGCTAATGAACAAGCTTTCCATGACCCCCGCACAGGAACACCGAGTTGTTCACAAACACCACCTCGGCGGCCTTCTGGTTGGAAATACCGACAACACCGACAGGCAGAAGTTGAGTCATTCAGTGTTTTCATGGGATTGCTATGATCGGGAATTTTTTATTCAACCTTGATATTTAATGTAACTGGTAGACTGATCGCGCTAAAAACCTCCTAATCAATTAGCTATCAAGGCTTTAGCGATCCCCAATCCCAAATTTACCTTTATACTTTCTTTATTATCCCGTCATCTATAGATACAATTTGCAGATATTCTAAAATTTAGAACCTGTTTATTTATATGAGTAACTATACTGATTTACTTTCAAAACCTTTAGGGATCAACTTAAAACTACAGCGATTTTCCAGCCTCTACACTTCCATCAAACCTATTTTGCCAATTTATAATTCTGGTAAATCCGGAGTAATTGCAGCTACCAACGTGAAGTATAGTAACAATCTAAAATTTGGGTAGATTTACCCAAAATAATAGTGAAATAACGTGTGCTTTTGCTAAACCTTTACTTCATGATCTGAAAAATACCAAAAAAACAAGAGTAGAAATGTCGAAAATATTGCTGTCTATGGCGTATTTTTAAATATGGAAAACTACTGATGCTGCTTTTTACTGGTACAAAAGGAACAAACACCCCAATGCTGTAATTCTCCGGTTGGTGTGGGACACTGACACTGGGGACAAAGAGGTAACTCGTGCGATCGCTCCCTGACTCGTTTAGCCCAGTTTTGAAAAGCCGTTTGTGAATCTGTAACTGTAGCCTGCTCACATTGAGATGATAAGGACGCGGCATCCCCAACCCAGCTAGGATGTTGTAATATCAACGATTGCCCTCGCTCATCTAAGGAATTTGCCTGACCAACGACATCTTGCCATTGAGCGGTAGAAAAGCGAATATCAATTAAACTAATCGGTAATTGAGCATTCAACTGTTTGAGGATGCCATACCGTTGCAAAGACAGATTATTCGACCAAGCCGAACTAGATGTAGCAACAAACAAGACATCTCTAGAGATAGAAATCGGTCGAGTATGGGCATTGGCAGCAGTTCCCACAGCTTCAGCCCAACATCTTAACAAACCGCGAAACTGCTGAATTTTCTGAAACTCAGCCTGATTTTCCAGAGCGCATAAGATATTATTTATACTTTCAAAAGACATATAATTAATTTCACTGTCGTTAATAGACCTAGTAGCCCTTGATAAAATCTTGGCTGACATCTGCGCTCAAAAAAAAACAAATTTGTGATTTTTGCTCATTGGTTTAATCACCCTGCATTGTTAATCACACCATTAAAATGCCTAAGTCCTGATTTTTACTGATACAAAATCTATTGCCTCTCTGCCTAAAAACTGCCATAACTATTGATAGTAATTACCTTTAACAAAACTTTCTGCTCTGATCAACAATTAAAAACTCGATAGAACCCCAGCCATGAGTCAAGCTTCCTCAATTGAGTCATCTAGCCCATCACTCCACCCAGTAATACAAGCGGCTCTCAGTAGCCTTGATATCCAACTGGAAGAAGAATTAGCTCGCTATCGCCGTCAAAAAGCAGGGCGTTCAGTCATGCCTACTTCTAGTTTGGGTCGTACAACAACCCGCCAAGTTATAGACTTGAGGACTGTAGATGGTTCAGAAAGCATAAATCAGCCCTCGGAAAAAGGAATGGCAACCCCAATATCAATGATGCCACCATCATTAGCTAATCCAGACGTGCAGGCATCTGTGAAATCAACACATCCTAATCACAATCAAGCCTCTACAACAGACAACTTAGAATCAGCTGAATCAGAAGCAGAAAATATCAGGAGTGATAGTGAAGTGATGGAAACTCCCCACGCTCCAGAGACATCTGTTGGCGGAGATTTAGTTTACCAAGGTGCTATTCCAACACCACCAAACGATTATTTAGCATCTTCAGAAGAACTATTGCGAAGTCTGGCTCAAGAAGAAGCACAACTTCATAAAGAACGCCGACTTAGAGATAACTTGCTAACTCCACTAGCAGTAGGTTCACTGTTGCTGTTACTACTTACAAGTGCGACTTTGGGCTATATCGTGACGAATCCATCAGTACTCCAGTATTTAGGTGGAAACAAATCTTCTAAATCTCAGTCAGAAGTTGCTCCTCCTGTCACAAAAAGCTCAACAGTTACAGATAAACCAGCATCCGAAACACCAATTATTCAAGGCCCAAATCTTGCTGCCCAAGAATTTGTAGACTTGAATTTAAATAATCTGAGTACGCTAAAAACGTCTGATAGTGCTTCTAAGAGTGAGGTGGAAGTCAAATCTAACTCAGCTATAAAGCCAAAGGCAACCTCTTTAAAACCTGCGACTGTTGCGAATGCCAGCCCTCAAAATTTAGCTGATGCTCTTTTGCCGCCTGACATACAGCCCATTATAGGAACGCCAACGCTGGTAGGGCCACCGCCAGCAGCACCGCAGACACAGACTCCGGCAACTGTAGCTAAACTATCACCAGAAGCTAAAAAGATCCAACCACCTGCTGCAAAGGCTAATAAAGTAGGAGCTAATCCGGCACAACTGCCCAAAGGCTACTATTACGTAATGGCTAACTATCAAAGCGATCGCCAGTTAAAAAATATCCGTAAAATTGTTGGTGATGCCTATGTGCTGAAGTTTCCACAAGGCTCACGAATCCAAGTTGGAGCTTTTGATAAAGAATCTCAGGCAAAAACATTTATACAAGTTCTTCAGAAAAAAGGCATTCCTGCTTGGGTGTATCGCCCTTGATAAATTAACAATTATCAATTATCAATTGAATAGCCTGAAGTTGACGTTTATTTCCACTCAGCTAATTATCAGCAATCTTCATGGAGAACAGTCATGGGATTGATTGACCGCATCCTCAGAGTAATTCGCGCTAACATCAACAGCTTGGTAAGTCAAACAGAAGATCCAGAAAAAATTCTGTCACAAGTTGTCTCAGAAATGCAGGATGATTTAATTCAACTGCGACAGGCGGTAGCTGGTGCGATCGCTACACAAAAACGTACTGAGCGACAATCTCGGCAAAATCAATCAACTGCTGAGGAATGGTATCGCCGCGCTCAACTAGCACTACAGCAGAATCAAGAAGATTTAGCGAGACTTGCTCTCACCAAACGCAAATCCTATCAAGAAACAGCACAAGCACTGCAAGCCCAATTAGAACAACAAAGTTCAATAATTACTAGGCTAAAGCAAGATATGCGGACGCTGGAAAGTAAAATTTCTGAGGCGAAAACCAAGAAAGATATGTACATTGCTAGGGCGCGATCTGCTGAAACTACTCAAAGGCTTAACGAAATGTTAGGAAATGTCACTACAGGCAATACTTTGGGTGCTATGGAGCGCATGGAAGAAAAAGTAAAACAGCTTGAGGCGCAGTCAGAAGCGATCGCTTCATTGGGAACTGAAAATTTAGCTAAAATCGACATAAGCCCCACGCATGAACTGACAGGGCAGCGCGGGATGAATGGCTCTCTTGATGACGAATTGACCTCTAACCAATTCAATCCGTAGGCTTAAATTGGCGGTCTGTCGTTAAATTAGCCCTACGAAGTGCGGAATCGCCATTTTCAAGTTTAAAACACACATCATCACTGTGATGGTAACGCTGGGCTAAACCTAAGAACACAAGCTATTCTGATATCAAATACTTCTTACACCTATAATGAAATAACTAACAAAAACATTTTTGCAGAGACTATCTATTCGTTTAATTCACAAGATCTTTGCGTAACAACAATTTTTGAGGCTGATTCATAAATTGTGATATCCAATCATGCTCATTTTCTTGTAATTTATAGCCATTTTTTTTATATAACTGTCGAGCAGGATAATTATTATCTAAAACGTGCAAATCAAGCTGTTTAAAACCCCATTCTAAAGCTTTTAGTTCACAAGCTTGTAGCAACTTATCTGCTACTCCTTGCCGTCGGAATGTTTTGCTAACAGCCAAATTCGATATATAAAGTGACTGAGGGCTACGCCGCGCAAAGCAAGAACGCATCCCCATTTCTATTGTCCCAGCAACACACTCACTGCCACTAGCATCTTTAAGAGTAGGAATAACCGCAACTAAACCAATTTGATTTGGCGACTTAGAGCGAAGACGAGTACGTAAGTCCTCATAAATTCCCAGCCGCAATACAGGATATATCCATTGCATGATTCCCGTGCGCGAGTGAAAACTATCAGCTAGTATTTCAGCAATGCTATCTAGATCTTCTGGATTAACATCACGAATGACGAAATCAGAAGCGGCAAAATTAGATGGCTGCACTAGATTAGGTTGATTCGGTGTAAAAAAAGAAAATTCCAGGTTCACGACAGCTAACAATTTTAGTAAAAAAGTTTAAAATGTTTATAGGAACAAAGGATCAGATTTTGTCCAAGTCAATTTAACTACAATGGTATAAGATTATGACTTGAAATTTTCTCTATAATATTGATCAAGAAGACATCTAAACATTTATATAAATTGATCAGTTAGATATAATGTTCTAAAATATGTTGTTATGCTGGTTAAAATGCTGCCACCAGGCAGAGCTTGAGGTAGGTGCTAATCTAAAATGATAGCTTCTATTCTTTAGTGCCTGCGATCGCAGCAACCACTTTAGTATCTTCAAAGGAGCATTGGCATCTACAAACAGCTACATCTATACTAAAAATTCACAGTATATTTAAGTTAGCGGCTGTTTCGGCTCCAAATTCAGTAAAGCAAGCTATTTTCAGATTAGCTGCAAGAGCATTCGTTAACGCCAGTACGGGGATCACGCTGATGAAAGCCCTCGGTTTGGCTTACAATTTACCAAGTATCACAAAGAAAATTTTATTATTTATCCCCCTTGGCGAAAAAAAGCTGGCTACTCGTATTACAGGAGTTTATCAAGGAGTGCATCGCTTTCAGGCAATTCATGTCTACAAGACCCTATTTAAACTTACTTCTAAGCATTATCCGGATCTACAACGATCAACCCAGGATCTTTCTAACAGACTGTTTTTTATCTGAGCAACGGCGTGGCAAAATCAGATGAGCCTCTACCCAGGTCTAAAGATTACGCGAGAGTGTTAGCGCCCAAAAAATTAAAGCGAGTTTTTCAGTCTGCAACTTATAGTTAAGAAAATACTGAAACACAAATTTTAGAATCAATAAGGGTGCACCAACCAGCAATTGCCACAGCGACGAGAGTGAAACAGACTAATGCCAATCCTTAACCCTATGGGAAGCATCAAATACCATCGTCCTCATCTGATCATCACTAGCCCTCTTATGATGTCAGACGCTGTGCTTCAGAAAAAGACGTTTCATCAGTACGGGCAGGTTTTGACCTTGCTCCTACAACAGCAGGAGAGCGGTGCATGAAATCTCAAACAAACAAGAAGCCAAAAATTCTGGTTGTCGATGACGAACCAGATAACCTCGACCTGCTTTACCGTACTTTTTATCGAGATTATAGGGTTTTGAGAGCAGACAGCGGGCCTGCTGCGCTTGAGATGCTTGATCAAGAAGGCGATGTAGCAGTAATCATCTCAGATCAACGTATGCCAATGATGAGCGGTACGGAGTTTCTTAGCCGCACCGCCGTAAAATACCCAGATATTATTCGGATTATATTAACTGGCTATACTGATGTCGAAGATCTTGTAGAAGCGATTAACGCAGGCAAGGTCTTCAAATACGTTACTAAACCTTGGGATGCTCAAGAACTTAAGGAAGTAGTGCGTCAGGCGCTAGATACTTATAACGTTGTTAAATTACGTACCCAGGAACTTTATCGGACGCTGCGCCGTGAATCGCTATTAAATACTGTTATAAATACCATTCGTAATGCTCAGTACACGCGGCAAGGGGAGTCACCCTTGCGGCAAATACTACAGACCATTGTAGAATCAGTCGGTCAAATGCTAGAGGCAGATATTTGTATTCTGCGTCCCATCATTGATGAGCAAATGGCAGAGGAATGGTTTGTTTATGAAAAGCCAAAAGTAATTACGGAACAAGCAGATAGTGAAGCAACTGCTGAAAAGATAGATGCTCATAACTATGCGGTTTTGGGGCAAACAGTCTGGGAGACGCGCGAAGTACAAGTAGTTAACGATATCGCTACTACAGAACACTTTGAAGCTAGTAACACAGAAAATCAGGAACGAATTATCGCTTATCAAAAAGCTGACATTCGTTCCAGCTTGGTAGTGCCACTAATTACTCAAAACGAATTAATGGCAGTTTTAGCACTACACCAGTGTGGACAACCCCGTAATTGGCAAGATGATGAAATTCAATTGGCGGTAATGGTAGCCGATCAAGCAGTGCTGGCTCTTTCCCAAGTACGAGCTTATGAGCAAGTTCACGCTCTAGCTCAACGAGCTACTTTAGTAAATACAATTACTACTGCTATTCGGTCTAGTTTAGATCCCCAAGATATATTTGCTGCAATTACTCAACAGTTAGGGCAAGCACTTAAAGTTGATGGCTGCGCCTTATCTTTATGGACAGAAGAAGATGAGTTTGTTCAGTGTGTAGGATTGTATGACAGCACTCAACCATCAGCACTGAGCGGAAAGCAATTAGAAGAGGAACTAAAAGCTAATAATGGTTCGCTCAAACACGCTTTGCCTCAGTCATTGGTTCCCATTCCTGAAAATCCCGTCTTACAGCAGTTACTAAAGACTCAAAAACCTGTAGTGAGTAATGATTTAGAAGGTAATTCTCAACTAGGTGGGACAGATTTGCCACTGCGAGAACCAGCAAAAGCATTATTAGTTGTGCCGTTGATTGTTGATGGCAAGATTATTGGCAGTATATCACTGCGACAAACCGAAAGGTTACGCCGTTGGCAACAAACAGAAATTGAATTAGCCGAAGCCGTAGCATCTCAAGCGGCGATCGCAGTTCAGCAAGCTAAACTGTATCAAAAAACCCAAGAAAATGAGCGACGGGTACAACAGCTTAATACTTACCTAACTGAGTCGGTACTAAAACGGTTTTTACCCCCAGGAATGGTCAAGCAATGCGCGACTGGCACTATGTCACTGGATCTCCGTCCAGAACCCCGCTTAATTACGATTTTATTTAGTGACATTGTTGGCTTTACCCAACTTTCTAATACTTTGCGGTCGCGTAGAGTGGCACAGTTGCTTAATGAATACCTGGAAGCAATGACCAAAGCTGTGTTTGATAACGGCGGGGCAGTCGATAAGTTTATGGGAGACGCGATTTTAGCTTTGTTCGGTGCGCCAGAAGAATTAACACCAAATGAGCAGGTGCGACGCTCAATAGCTGCTGCACGGCAAATGCACAAGTCTCTAGAGGAACTCAATCAACGCTGGCAAGAACAAGGCATTGTTGGCTCAGAAGGTCGTCCTCCAGTACAATTTCGCTGTGGCATCCATCAAGGAACTGCTGTAGTCGGGATGTTTGGGAGTGCTGAACGCTCAGATTACACTGCTATTGGCCCAAGTGTAAACATAGCAGCACGCTTGCAAGTAGCAGCCGAACCCAACTCAATTTTAGTGTCAGCAGTTGTGGCAGATTATTTGGAAGATGAAGAAATTACCAAAGGTAGTTCTCTGAATCTTAAAGGTATTGATGAAACTGTTTTGACGTTCTCGGTTGATGTTAACCCTGTGGTGAAAAAGACTACAAATTCCCCAAGTACAGGATTTGGTTGGGATTTCAAGTTTTAGGGATTCATCCTTTTCTTTAGGCTCTAAAAATGTGTTCAGATCGTCGTCATAGGTACAACTTACTATGAAGCTGAACGCTCATGTTCCTATGTCTCAGCAAAATAATGATCCACCAGCACTGTTTCCTTTGGTAACTTTGGGATCGGTGATTATCCATTGTTTAGCACTCTGGATGATTAACCTAATGATTAGCGGCAAGCAGAAGGTTGAGATTATAGCTCAACCTATTCCGGTTCAGCTAATTGAGTTACAAGCTACAGATATCCCTGCTAAAGGTGACACAAGTATAGAAAAACCCTCTACTGGGAAATTACCAGAAAAACTTGCCACGCCATCACCATTAACTACAGCAGAAACTCGTCCTATCAGCCCATCTTTTCCTGCTAATAATCAGCTTGATTCAACACCGCCACCAGCACCAATTGTCAAGCCAAGATTAATCGCGCCTCCTGTAATCAATAAGCTAGATTTGAAATCGACTCCCAAGACATTTCCTGGTGTAGAGGGGGGGAATAAATTGCGTAGGCGCAGCCCGTCGCAGACATCGCCATCACCCTTACCAGATGCAGTTAAAACGCCGTCTTCTAATACATCTTCGTTGAGACAGGTTAATCCCAACCAAGATAGCCAGCGAGTGGCTAATGCTGGATCGCAGCCTGCCTTAGCCCCCAAAAACTTAGCTCAAAGCACTAATTCTAATCAGGGGCGATCGCCTGGGCAAGATTCTTCTGGATCGCCTACCCCGACTCAAGGCAATATTTCTCAGGGAAAGGATTTAACTGCGCGATCGCCCTCAACTAATAATCAGCAAACATCGCCCCCATCCTCATCACAAGGGCAACAAACCTCCTCAACCGCAGGCAATTCTCAGCCACAACAAAGTGGTGGGCTAGTAGCAACATTGTCTAATATTCGTGCTGCTAATCGTGGCAAGGATATCCCTGAAAAACTGGCAAAGCCTTACCAACAAGAAAAACAATTTGACTATATCCCGTTGCCATCAAGTAAAGAAACTACTAACCAAGCCGTAGTTTTACAGGTTGTAGTGTTAATTGATGACACTGGTAAACCGGAGGTACAATCTACCCAAGTTTTACAAGGAAGTCAAACCATTGACTCTCAACAGTTAGCCCAAGATTTGATTAAGGATTGGAAGTTTGAGCCTGCCTATCAAGGCAACAAACCCGTATACAGCTTGCTTCAGGTTGTTCTGACCCTTCAACCACAACCAGCTTAAAATATTGTCAAAAATTTTTGTGCAAATTTAGTGATATTTATGCTACATTAATATAGGTGTGAATCTAAAAGCATTAGTTAATAAAGATTCCATTCTCAGTTGCGGGTGTAGTTTAGTGGTAAAACTATAGCCTTCCAAGCTATTAATGCGGGTTCGATTCCCGCCACCCGCTTAAGAAAAACCATAATACATATAAGTTTCAGCCTTTTGTCTAGTATAACATTGTTACTAATTTAGGAGTAACAGTTTGTCATGAGAGTAGGTGTATACAATTCAAAATAATTTAATTATTTAATTAAATTATTCTCAGTTACTCATACATACCTCTTACCTATAATTAAAAACAAAGGCAAAGGATAAAAGCAGTTATAAAAAAACCAAAGCCATAACTGATAAAGCTTTTATCTTTTTAAAAATATGTGACATCTAATGTACAAACGTAAAATTTGAATAAAACTATACCTACTATGACCCAACTCAAAATTTCCTTACCAGAATACTTACAGCAATTTATTGACCAACAAGTTAAACAAGGCGGATACAGCAACACCGATGAATACATCTACCACCTAATTTTAGAGGAGCAAAAACGCAATACCCAGCAGCAGCTAGAAGAAATGTTAATTGCAGGTTTAGACAGCGGCAACCCAATTGAAATTACTGATGACTGGTGGAAAAACAAACGCGCAGAATTAGCTAAAAAACTGCCCCAGTCTTAAAGATGACCAGACGCATTTTTATTACACCCAAAGCTAACCAGGATTTAGACGACATATTTAACTACCTTACCCAAAATAATCCTGATGCTGCCTTGCGCTTTTTTGATGCTACCCGCCAAACCATCGCACAACTCGCACAAAATCCAGGTATGGGCAGCCCATATCAACTTAACAATCCACGTCTAGCAGGTTTGCGTAAACGGGGAGTTAAAGATTTTGAAAAATACCTAATTTTTTATTTTTCTCAAAATGATTTGCTTTCAGTAGTGCGGATAATTCATGCAGCCCGTGATTTACCTACAATTATCGAACAAGAATAAAATTATTTTTTCTACCGTATTTTATGACCCCAAATGATACTTCTGAAAAAGGCTTAGATAACTATTCTATGAAAAAGTGATGACAGGTTTTTATCAAGCTTTTGGATTTATCAAAGACTTTTCGGGCATGGCTGATACTGAGTAATCTATGGGGAGGAATCGTGATCAAAGTTGCCTTTATCGGATTAGGTGTCATGGGTAGCCCAATGGCAATTAACCTATTACAGAGTAGTTATACAGTTGTTGGATGGAATCGTACCCCAAACCGCCCCCTAGTCCAAAAAGCGGCGCAAGCAGGAGTACAAATTCTTCCTACCATTGCTGAAGCAGTCAAGGATGCAGACTTTATCTTCATTTGTGTTAGTGATGTTGAAGATGTGAAGGTAGTTATCTTTGGTGAGGGTGGTATTGCGGAAAATGCCAAATCTAATGCTTTAATTGTCGATTTCAGCACTATTGGCACAACTGCCGCCCGTGATATTTCTGCCCAACTCCAACCCCGTAATTTGCGGTTTATAGATGCCCCTGTTTCCGGTGGGGATATTGGCGCACAAAAAGGCACTCTAACTATTATGGTTGGCGGTGACAAAGCTGATTTTGATCAATGCTTACCTTTACTACAAACAATGGGTAAAAAGATTATTCATTGTGGGGCAGTAGGTAATGGTCAAGCAGTGAAACTGTGCAATCAAATCTTAGGTGCAGTTCACATGGTGGCATTATGTGAAGCTATGCAAGTTGCCGAACAACTAGATATAGACCCCAATTTGATGATCGAAGTTTGTAGTAGTGGGGCTGCGGGTTCTTGGGCATTAAGCAACTTAGGCGGAAAAATTGCTGAGTCTGATTTTGCCCCTGGTTTTATGATTAAACACATTTTAAAGGATTTGCGTTTAGTTCAAGAAAGCCTCGCAGATACCGATATTAACTTACCTGGCGTGAAATTAAGCGATCGCCTATTCAAAATTGTCCAAGATATGGGCGGTGCTGAACAAGGTACACAGGCAATGATTCGCGCCTATAAAGAAAGCAATATGTAGAGACGTACCATACTACGTCTTTACATCAAATATTTGTCACTTCATATAAAAAACCCCTTGCCAAGTATTGAAAACTCGGTTAGGGGCTTCAATTATCAATAAAGTTATGCTTTTGCTGTTTTAGCGGCGCGACGCTGAACAATCATCCGTTCAAAACTCAGGGCAAATACCCCAAGTGTCACGAGTAAAATTCCCACTGTTTGTATAGTTTGCAAAGCTGTTTTCGGCCCTGGAATTAGCACGAAAGCTAAAATTGCCGTTAAAACTGGGCCAGTAGAGGCGATAATAGATGCTCGCGCTGCACCCAGAAACCGAACGCCAAAGTTGTTTAATAAATAACCTAATAGCGTTAAGACACCTAAGATAATGCCACCAATAATTAAACCCTGCTGGTTAGAGGGCAGAACTTTAACACTAAATGGTAACGGCAGAATTAAGCTGACGCTAGACAATACAAAAATGGTGGAAAATTGTACCAAGCTAACAGGCACAGGATGCAATTTTTGAAACCCAAGTTGCATCAAAATTAGGTAGAAAGCAAAGGCAACGCCTGAACCTACCGCTGTGCCAACTCCAAAACCCGACATACTACTGGTTGAGGAAATGCTGGGATAGGCTGCTAACACAACACCCAAGGAAATTGTGAGCATTACGCCGAATCTTAACATGGTGGGGCGATCGCCAAATAGTAGCCATGCCAAAGGAACTGTAATAATCGGATACATAAACAAAATCGTGACAGCTACCCCAGGCCCGATATCACCAATTGCAATATAAATTAGCACCTGCGATAAAAACAAAAAGCAGCCACTACCAATTACATTCAAAATTGAGCGAGTATCTTTTGCGGTAAAGAAATTTTTCAAGTCTCTCCACACAGCCGGATACAGAAATTTAGTAATTAACACCATTAGCGGTAACACTACCAGCATCCGCATCCATAAAATTAACAGCGAGTTGCCAAGATCAAGTTTGAGAACTCCACCTATGGGAAATAAACCTAACAGTTGGCTGGGATTACCTACAATCCTGACAACTACATTGTGAATCGACAGCGCAACTGTGGACAGTAAGACTAGGAAGAAACCTAACTGTAATTCTGAAAACTTCTTTTTAGGCGGTTGTGGTAGTGGTAGCGGCGCACCTGGAAACTCTAGTGGAATTGGTTTAGCTGTGGGTAGCTGTATAGATGTAACCGTTGTATCGGCTGGTGGCAGTTGAGATTGAGTAACTGCTGTTTGTAGTTGTTGGTTAAGACGATTAACTAAAGTTTCTAGGATTACCTGCCCTTGTTGCTCTAAGCTGTGCATTTGACCAAGCTGTTGAGAAAGGGCGCTTTGATAGCTATTGATGTCTTGTTGTAGTGTCTTAAATGTGGTTGTGAGAGTGGAATCTAGGGATGCCAATAATCGGTAGGCATGATCGTTGTATTCACCAGGAAGCAGATTAGCACCTACAGGGCTAGTCATAGCAGATGAGGAGGTGTCTGCTATCTGCTGAAGTTGCTGCCTTAGCTGCTCTTGCAGTTGGCTGGCTAAGTTTTGTGATAACTGCTGAAGTTGCTGCTGTTGTTGCTCAACCTGTTGCTGACGCTGGGATTGCAGTCCGTCAATTTCTTGAATCAAGCGATTTTTTTCTGCTTGAAGCCTCTCAACGTCTTGATTCAACTGGACGATGAGATTTTGCTTCAGGTTTTCAAGCTCCTGAGTCATTGTCCTAAGTAGAGCTTCTGTTGCTTGAGAATCCAAAGCCTCAGAATTTTCTGGTAGATTGTCCAGTTGCCCCATTTGCGTTTTACCTTATATCCGATGAATGACCGAGAACCATTAGAGGAACTTAATCAATTGTTCTGGTAGTATTATTCAGTATTTGGTCAAATATAATTCCCGCAAATCGGGAATTATAGTTAAATAAATGTGCTTTTTGTTGGCAACAATGTTATCTAACTGCGATTTTGAATAGGTTTTATTACACCTATACTCTCTTTACTCTACTAAGTAATAGTAAGAGGTTGGCGTATTGCTATCAACTATCTGTCTATTCTATAAAATCCCCAAAATTTTATCTGCTACCTTAAAATTACCCCGATCCAAAAGACAACTAGCGGCTGAAATCGCAAATCTTTACATCTGATTTTTTTACATAAATAAAGCTTATATGGCAGTCAGCTTAGGCTAAAGCCTGACGGCATGAACTCGCCACGGCGCAGAGCGCCTACAGCCATCAGCCGTCAGCTTTTCTATATGCTTAAGTCTGTCATAGCCTTGTGTCTCTGGCTATATCTGACTGCTTTCCATCAGTAGACGGAGTGATAGAAAGATAATTGCTCCGAGAGAGGCAGTAATAGGGATAGTAATTATCCAAGCTAACGCAATTGAGCGAACGGTTTGCAAGCTAATAGATTTCCAGTCTTTTAATAGTCCAATGCCGACAACCGCACCCACTAAGGCGTGAGATGTGGAGACAGGTAAGCCTAAGCGGGAGGCTACTAATATGGTGGTAGCGGTGGCAAGTTCGGCACAAAAGCCACTACTAGGCTGTAGAGAAATTATGCTTTCGCCAATGGTGGCAATAACTTTTTTACCCCAGACAGCAAGACCAGCAACAATTCCAGCACCACCTAGTATTAATATCCATAGGGGAATGTTGAAGTCGTTGAGGGGAACGGAACCTGTACGATTAATATAAACGATCGCAGCTAAGGGCGCGATCGCATTTCCGACATCATTAGATCCGTGTGCAAACGCCACAAAGCAAGCACTCACCACTTGAAATCTGCCTAACTGTTGCTCAATAGGGTTAGATAACCCCACCTCCAACTTCTCCCCGTTAACAGCGAGGGGAGAAGATGTCGCCAGTGCTAATCGTCGCCAGCTATATATAGTTAATGCAGAAATGGCGATCGCACCCACTACTAATGAGATATCGTGGTTGGGAATATTAATACCCAGTTGATTTGTCAGAAAAGCTTGTACTGGTTGAGTTACTGTTGGCAGTACTATCACACCAAACACAGTTAATAAAATGGTACTTAGCCAAGGTATCCACTCGCGTAGCTGGAAAAGTGGATTTGGTTGATCTAATATCCAACGTTTAACAACACTATAAAATAACGCAGCAATTAAACCACTAATTATGGGTGTAAGTATCCAACCTATAGTTATTCTGCCAATTGTTGACCAATCAACCGCATTAATACCAGCATATACTGCACTGAAACCTGCGATCGCACCGACAACCCCATGAGAAGATGAAACGGGTAAACCAAAACTTGTGGCAATTTGTAACCACAAACCACAAGCAAGCA
Organism: Oculatellaceae cyanobacterium; assembly: GCA_036702875.1. Classification (GTDB taxonomy): domain Bacteria; phylum Cyanobacteriota; class Cyanobacteriia; order Cyanobacteriales; family PCC-9333; genus Crinalium. The sequence goes on from DATNQB010000037.1 coordinate 50,457, forward strand.
AAACTGAAACCATCCCCAAAAGTAATACTTTCGGTTCTGATGCAAATAAACTTGGGTTAGTTATTCCAGTTGCTAAAGTTTCCGATACTGCACGACCGAATAAAACTGCACCTGTAAACTCTAAAATTCCAGCAATTATGATTGCTTGTTTTAGTGTGACAGCTTTTGACCCAACGGAAGTACCCATTGAGTTAGCAACATCGTTTGCGCCTAAATTCCAAGCAAGATAAAACGCCAGTAATACTACAAAAATTAGCATTTTTTATTTTAATCTTTTATTACTATTTATTTTGCTGTTTGAAATCAGTAATTATACATAAATATTAATTTAAAGTTTTTATTTTATCATAAAAAATTACAAATAGTAAACAAAAACCTAGTTAAATATCCTGAAGAGGCGGTCAATCTATAATATTTATTAAAAGTAAAATCTCAACGTAGTCTTCAAAAAATCTCAATAGAGATAGAGGGAAAGTTTTTAATTATTATGTATGACCTAAGCAAGTTTACCTTAAAGGATATGACTGAGTGCGGGATGGCGCTACGCAAGCTGGGATCTACATCAGCCAGCATGGAAGAAGTAGCAAGTAAGATTGTCCAATATTTTTACGATCATTTAATTGACAAGCGAACTGGAGAAAAATCATGCGCTTTAGTGCGATTTTTCAAAACCCATCCTTATCAAGAACTAAATCCAGAACTACGTAAATTTGCTGATGGAATGTTAAAGGGTAATTCTTGCTCATCAACTACAAAATGCCTTACCTTACTAGCCAGCGCAGGCGAAAAACCAGAGTGGAACTCAAGACAAACCTCTCTTGGACACCAAGCTATTCCTTTAGTGAGCGAACAGATGGTTGAACAGTCGCCTATGATTTCTCAACTGATTAAACAGCTTGGTTTAGAGGTCAGTATGTTACTTGATCCCGACCCATCTTTACTGGTTAATTTGGAGCAGAAAACATATAATATATTTCACGTACATAAAGCAGTTGATAGTCCATTTATTCCAGCGCAAGCAGAGTTTGTAATTCCCTTGGGGATTAAGTCAGTTTTAGGGTGTGGCGGTATGTTGTCGTCGGGAAATCTCTACGCCATTATTATATTTTCTAAAGTAGAAATACCTAGCAGCACAGCCGAGATGTTTAAAAGTTTGGTGTTAAGCGTAAAAACAACAGTATTACAATTTGATCAACAAAGAGTTTTCAGTGATTATGCCTAGTCAAAAATTAGCGGAAAATAGCATCACTAGAACTGAGGAAGCAAATGAAAAAATTAAGGCTCTTGAAGAGCAAGTCGCAACTTTAGAGGAGTTGCTAGAAGTTTACCAACAAACGGCTCTTGCACAAGCAGAACAACTAGAGCAAGCTTTGGAGCAACTGCAAGAACATACGCAACACTTAGAGCATTCTGAAGATGCGTTGCGAGTTTTAAAATCTATGCTATTAAGCATGGGAGATGGGGTAATTGTAGTTGATGAAAATGGTAAGTTTTTGCTAGTTAACCCCAGGGCGGAGCAAATTTTTCCGATAAATATCAAAGAAGATACATCGACTATCCAGTGGACAGAACGCTACGGCTTATATTTATCTGATACCTCAACACCATATCCCAGTGAGGAACTTCCTTTGGTGCAAGCTATACAGGGAGAAACTGTGGAAGCAGCAGAAATGTTTGTCAGAAACTCACAAATACCAAATGGAATATGGCTAAGTGTTAACGCTAAACCGCTAAAAGATGAGCATAATGCTGTGCAAGGTGGCGTTGCTGTTTTCCGTGACATTAGTAAGCAAAAACAATCAGAAGCAGCATTACGAGAAGGCGAAGCGCGATCGCGACAACAAGCACAGAAGTTAGAACAAACTGTGCAGCAACTCCAAAAAACCCAATCTCAATTAATTCAAACAGAAAAAATGTCTAGCTTGGGTCAGATGGTGGCGGGAGTAGCGCACGAAATTAACAACCCTGTCAATTTCATCCACGGGAACATTAAACACGTTAGTGATTATATTGAAGATATACTGAGTATAATTAATCTTTACCAGAATCGCTATTCTGACACTGACGAAGAAATTGCTGCAGCAATAGAAGCAGTTGAATTAGACTTCTTAATTGAGGATTTGCCAAACCTATTGTCTTCAATGAAAATGGGAGCAGAGCGAATTCGGAATATTGTTCTATCTATGCGAAATTTTTCTCGTATGGATGAAGCTGATTTTAAAGAAGTTAATATTCATGAAGGAATTGACAATACTTTATTGATTTTAAATCACCGCCTCAAGCAAGGAATTGAAGTAATCAAAAAATATGGCAACTTACCTTTAGTGGAATGTTATCCAGCGCAATTAAATCAAGTATTTATGAATATCCTTTCAAATGCAATTGATGCGCTGTTTGAGCAGAAAAAACAAACTAATAAACAAATTACTATTTCTACAGAAGTTATTGACAACCATCAAATTCAAGTGCGAATTGGCGACAACGGTTTTGGTATACCTGAGCATATCAAAGATAAGTTGTTCGATCCATTTTTTACAACTAAGGCTGTAGGTAAAGGTACTGGTTTAGGGTTAAGTATATGTTACGAAATTATGCAAAAACATCAAGGCAACATTGTAGTAAGTTCTGAGATAGGTAAAGGAACAGAATTTATAATTGCTTTTCCAATTAAATTCTCTTGATTAACCTAAAACTATCTAATTTTTATAAATGGTTGAAAAAAACAGACGGCGATCGCGATTTGACTACAACTAGCAATGAAACGCGATCGCACTGAAAATTAGATAATTGTTAGTCAGTTTTAACTGACTTTAGCCATTGGCTAGGGGTTTAAACTCCTGGCGGTGTATTTTGCCAAAACATAGGTAAATCCCAGGGTTTTAACCTGTGGACGTTTGCAGACAATCCCACAATCCGCCTTAACCATGAGGAATTCTACTGCGGAATTACTCGCCCACAAGGATAAGTAGCTACAGAAGGTTCCGCCGCACTTTCCGCCATTGCTGCGGGAATTTCCTCTGTTGGACGACTTTTAGCCGCTAAATAATCGCTTCGCAATTTCTCTGTAATTTCATCGCGGCGATCGTACAATCGTTTTAACTCACGCGGTTGGCACTTATTCATTACATAAGCGGTAATTACAGGTAAAGCAATTGTGCTATCTGTATAACAAACAATTGTATTTGGTAATTCTTCTGGGTCAACTTTACCCCAACTTACAGCTTCAGAAGGTGTTGCACCAGATAAACCACCTGTGTCGGGACGTGCATCAGTAATTTGCACAAAATAATCGTGTCCTCTTTCTTCTAACCCCAATACTTCATGTAGTTGTGGTTGGGTTTGCAACAAGAAGTTTTTCGGACTACCACCGCCAATCATAATAGCAGCACTTCTGCCTTCTACTCCTGGTATACCAGACTCACGGGCAGTATAGGCGATCGCAGCCGTTTCATTGACATCAATAGATGGATCAATTAATAACTGGGAACCTTCCAACGCCAACGCCGCTACATTCATCCCAATTGAACTATCTCCAGGGGAAGATGTATAAATCGGTACTCCACATTCGTATGCCGTAGCTAACAAACAAGAATGCTTTACTCCCACTTGCTTTTCAACTTCTCGTACATACTTACCAAGTAGGTAGTGAAATTCAGCAGTCCCCATCCGCTTCTGAAAAGGTTCCGCTTGTAAAACCTTACGAATAAAAGCATCTGTTTCTAGCAACACATCATAACCAAAGACAATATCGTAAATCCGAATTGTCCCTTCTTCCCGCAACTGCACATCATCGACAAACGGTGTGCTAGAAAACAGTTCAAAACCTAACCCGTAATGAATATCATGGTACAGATTTGCACCTGTACTAATCATAAAATCAATAAAACCATTACGAATTAGCGGCGCTAAAATACTCACCCCAAAACCAGCAGGTGTCATCGCACCTGAAAGGCTGACTCCCACCGTCACGCCTTCTTTCAGCACATCTTGACTGAGTAACTGGCAAATTTCCCGCAAACGTGCGGAGTTATAAGCACTAAAATAGTTATCTACTAAATCTACAACATTAATTTCCCCAGGCATGGGAGCAGGTGCGATTTTTTTGCCCAGCTTTTTAGACATTTCTCTACTCACGAACTATTTCTTTGATTGCAGCCACATAAGAATTGTAGGCTGTCTCACTAAATGCGACTAAAATAACTTGCTCAACTTTGGTATCAGTCTCCAAAAACTTTTTCACCTCAGTCACAGCAATTTTCGCAGCACGTTGTATCGGAAAACTATATATACCAGTGCTGATACCTGGAAAAGCTATTGTGCGAATTTCATATTTATCAGCCAAAGCCAGACTATTGCGATAACATTGGGCTAATAGTTCATCTTCCCCATGCTTACCATCGCGCCAAACGGGGCCAACTGTATGAATTACCCATTGTGCAGGCAGATTATAGCCTTTGGTAATCTTAGCTTCTCCAGTAGCACAACCATTAAGTTGGCGACATTCTGCTAATAAGTTTGCTCCAGCCGCGCGATGAATTGCCCCATCAACACCACCGCCACCTAGTAGGGAATTATTAGCCGCATTAACGATAGCATCTACCTGTTGCTGGGTAATATCGCCTTGAATAACTGCTATTTTGCTATAAATCATTTTAATTTTGATAAAACTTGCCTAATTTGATCGTAATTCCCGAACAGATGATTTACCTGTGCGATCGCCAAAATAAAAAATCCGTTTTTTTAAGCTAATCTGTGGCAATTCCAGATCAATATTTAGTAAAATTAAGTTACATCACAAAAAGTCCATAGATTAAATTAACTTTAACTATCTTTTAATAAAGGATTAAACGTCCGCTACCAGTTTTACTCCTTAAGGGGATTTTTTCTGATGCCAGCCAGTATGCACGGTGTTTCCTTCACTGATCCCAATTGCCTTCACACCTCAATTCAGCAGCAACCTCAAGAACATTGGCAAACTTTTGAAGAAATGTTGCAAGGGCTACATAAGTCGGGGATCTATATTCATCCTGAGCAACTTGCCGAGTTTTTACTGTCACATGGACTTCCAGTAAACTTGTGCTATGTACCTAAACATTTGCAACAAAAAGCCAAGTTAATTAACGAGAAATATCAAGGCGATCAGGTTCGATTAGAAGAAACAACAGATGAACCTTACTGGGATTTCTCATGGTATTTATAAAAGTTGTGTCAGTGCAAATTTAATGCCAACAGATAAGGATTCCGATCCCAATCAAATGCAATCAACTCAAGGTACTGCAACAGAGGTATCCCTAACGACTGAACAGTACCAGAAGAAGATGCAGCGACGCAAGGAAGTGCAAGATCAGCGCGTCGCGCAAGCTTCCCAAGAAAAAGGCTTAATTATTGTTAATACAGGTAACGGTAAGGGGAAAACTACTGCGGCTTTAGGTATGGTAATACGATCGCTGGGTCATGGCTACAAAGTCGCGATCGTGCAATTCATTAAAGGTGCATGGGAACCAGCAGAAAAAGCCGTCCTTAGCCAGTGGTCAGATCAGCTAGAATTTCATGCAATGGGAGAAGGCTTTAGTTGGGAAACTCAAGATCGCGATCGCGATATCCAAACAGCTAATGCAGCTTGGGAAAAAGCCTTAACCTTTATTACCAACCCAGATTTTAAACTGGTGCTATTGGATGAAGTTAACGTTGCTTTAAAGTTAGGTTACTTAAGCGTTGAACAGGTAATAGCTGGACTAGAGCAAAAGCCAGTTGATACTCATCTGATCCTTACAGGTAGGGGCGCACCAGCACAACTAATTGAAAAGGCCGACTTAGTAACTGAAATGACTTTAATTAAGCATCCATTTAAAGAACAAGGTGTCAAAGCTCAACCTGGAATTGAGTTTTAATACTATAGCAATTAGCACTTAGCTATTAGCAGTCAGCTTTTCTATTTGATGAGGTCTGGAGCAGGAAAACTTCTACAGAAGAGTCAATAGCTCTGTGTCACTAGCTATAATACAAAACCCCTCCCTGTGAATAGAGAGGGGTTTTGAAATAATTTTTGATGAAACACTTAACAGTTTTAACTAATTTATAGTTAACCTATTGTGAATTACTTATTGCCACAAGCATTTAATATCCGCTTGTCGTTAGCAGTGACTTTGCTAATTGGTTGATAACCTTGAAGTGCTACTGCATTGTTGCCAGCTACTAAAGAATTTCTTTCCAGTCCAATTGAATAAGAAGATGTTGATTGGTCGTAAGGGTCAACTACCATTAAATCCATCTGGTTATTGTTCGCAGTACCGTAAAAGCAGCTAAACTCCGATGAGGGCATATAAACAGCGCCTCTTACCTTACCACTACGGGCTTCAAACACTACATACTCTTGACCTATTTGGTTGGCTTTAGAGGTTTGACCAAAAAGATAAATACCGTCACGCAACTGCTTTTGATTAGCTGCTACTGAGCGATCTGCGTCTGAAATTGTTGCTGCAGCGACTGTCGGCGAGGAACCAACTGGTTTGACGCTAGAAGCCAAAATAGGACTTGCACTGATAGCGACAAATCCTACGCTCAGGAGCAAGCCAGCTAGAGGAACTTGATTTTGTAAAGAAGAATTAAATAAATTTTTAATTAACATTATTTTGCCCCTGAGCTTTAATTTGAAAAAAGTTTTTAAGAATGTATTCTTAAAATACCTGGTAAATGAGATCCACCGATTCAGCCAAATGGAAGAAATCATACTCTTACTGAAGGTATTCTTAATGAATACTAAGCTTGGATTTGATAGCTGCTGTCTGGCTAGTTGATTGCTACAACAGTAGAATAGGTAATTCCTGAAAGTTACAAATAGTTACACATTCTTGCTAATTTTCTACATTAAAAAATTTATATTTAATTTTTTATAAAAGAAAAAATAGAGTAAAAGTTATTTTTTATTAAGTATATTTACTAATCATTTTTATTGTTTTGACTTAAGCAGTCATCTGTCCCACAAAAAGCAAATCAGGCGTATAGTTGGGGATCGAAACCCGCTACCATACGCCTGACAACTATTAAATATTTACTGGTTTAACTAGCTACATACTCGCGCACGTTGGCATGACGACGACGTAAGTGAGCAAGAGCTTGATGTTCCAGTTGTCGTACTCGTTCGCGACTGAGGTTTAAACGCTGACCTACTTTAGCTAAGGACAGTTCATTACCATCCTGTAAGCCGAAGCGCAGGGTAATAACTTCTCGTTGTTGGGGAGTTAGTTCTGCAAGCAAATCATCTAAGTCTTGGCGCAAAGACTCTTGCGTTGTAAAATGCTCTGGAGAAGGCCCTTCATCCTCTAGCAGTTCAGACAGTTCAGTATCTTGGTTATCCCCAACTCGCACATCCAGAGAAACTGGTTGACGGGCAATATTTAAGTATTCCCGAATTTGCGCTGGCTCTAGTTCCAGTGCTACAGCGATCTCTGTTGGTGTAGCGTGACGACCGAGTTTTTGAGCTAGTTCTCGCTGGGTTTTCTTAATTTTGTTGAGCTTCTCGGTAATGTGGATAGGCAAACGAATGGCGCGGGCTTGTTGTGCGATCGCTCTGGTAATTGCCTGACGAATCCACCAATATGCGTATGTGGAAAATTTATAACCGCGCATGGGATCAAATTTTTCCACACCACGCTCTAAGCCTAAAGTACCTTCTTGAATTAAATCCAAGAATTCCATATTGCGCTTCTGGTACTTTTTGGCGATCGCTACTACCAAACGCAAGTTTGCTTCGATCATTTTGCGCTTTGCTCGCTGCCCTAGCGAAATAATGCGGTTAACTTCGTTTTCACTGAGATGAACTTGCGCCGCCCACTCAGATGAAGTTGGTTCACGATTTAGCTCTTCTGCCAAAGCTTCTTTGGCATCTACCAGTGCCATCATTTGCTGAACCTGCTTACCGTAGACAATCTCTTGTTCGTGAGTCAGCAGTGGCACGCGCCCAATTTCATGCAGATAGGTGCGAACCATGTCAGCCGTGAACAGCGGCTTAGTTGTCTTCTTGGCGGTGTTAGAAGTGGGCATGACTGAGTGTTTACTCCGTAAACAAGCAACAATTCTGTCGCGGGGGCTGACCTCAAAAGAGATTGCTAACTCTTATAATTGAGAATAGCTATCCTAGTGGTGACGGTACATCCTGCGTAAGATGTATAGGTCAACTACCCGACTAAGTAATGAAATTTATTAGGAATACTCCTTTGGGCAATTATTTAGAACTTGCCAGTTGGGTATGGCTTTCTATGTTGTTGCGGGACTGACACTTTAGCTGTAGGTTCTCGTGACTGGGAAAAGCAGCTTTAAGGTGAAGTCATTATGAGTTTGTTATATTTATAGCTTATTACAAATTTAGACGTAAGTAAAGGGTAAAAAGTTCATTTGCTGCTTGCCTAAAAATAACAGTTTTAATAGGTTTTAATGCTTAAGCGATCCTTAAGAGAAATTGAGGTTTTTCACAGTAAACAGCGCTCAGATGAAGCTGAGTATCTACTGGTTGCTCAACACATTGATTAAACCCTCTATATATATGATGAACGATGAGCTTATAAAGTGCTATGTTAATCCGAGTAGGAGAACCGAACGCATTAAGGGATGATCTCCGCTTTGTCTAAGGGAGGAGAGAGGGGAGAGCAGAGAGAAGGGAGCAGTAGCAGGAGAAGAGTAATTGTTAATTATTAATTGTTAAAACCCTAAGTCTGCTATGGCTGCTTCTGCTGCGGTGAATACGTCTTCATCAGACATTTCCGTCCAAGATGTATCGCCAATTTCTCTATAGAATTGCTCATCGTAGGGACGGGTACGCACTACTACTGGCATCGGGACAGCATGACCTAGAATTAAAGCTTGTTGCTTAGAATCGAGTTTAGATAGCACTGAGCGTAAACTTTGTCCCCCAGAAACACCTGTGAAGATGGCTTCGATGTCTTTGTCATCGTTGAGTAAGGCGGTGATGCGTGTGCCTATTTGGGACATTACTTCGTTATCAATTCCAGAGGGGCGCTGATCTACTACCAACAGGGTAACAAAATATTTACGCATTTCGCGGGCGATTGTGCCAAAAATAGTTTGGCGAACAATCGCAGAATCAAGGAAACGATGGGCTTCTTCTATAGTAATCACTAATGGGCGGGGGCGATCGCTCGGATTTTTGGTTTGTAAAAACTTGTCTGCTTTCCGCACATACGCGTGGTGAATCCGCCTAGTAATCATATTAGTTGCCAGCATATACGAGAGCATATCCGACTGGGAACCAAACTCAATTACTACGTGCTTGCCAGCATTTAAAGATTGCAATATTTGATCAATATAATTGTGAGGGCAAGTGCTACGCATATATTTAAGGTTATCTAGGCGTAGAAGTTTGCGTTGCAGCGCCATCACAGAAGACTTATTTCCCCGCTTTTCTTCGCAAAAAATCTGGATTTCCTCGTTAGTCATATTTAACAACTGGATAATCCAAGATTTACCAAACTCGCTGCGTAAAATATTAGCGTTTTCCAAACTGGCTTCAGAAAGGTTTAACTCTCTCTGCACCAGCATGATATCTTCTACTTCTAGTTGGTCATAACTTAGATAGAGTTCTTGAGCATTAGATACACCCCGACGTTTTGTAGATTCAGGATCTAGGGTATATACTTCGACATCATGGGGGAAAAGTTGCCGCAACCCTTTAACCGTACTAAATTGCTTACCTTCAGATACAGCTTCCCAGCCATATTCTGAGTGCATATCAAAAATTAAGTTAACAGCAGCTTGCTTGCGGATAATTCCAGATAACAGTAGTCGGGTAAGAAAAGATTTACCTGTACCTGATTTACCAAAAACACCGTTGCTGCGTTCTACAAATCGATCTAAATCTATACAAATTGGCACCTCCATATCTAGAGGTTCACCAATAGCGAAATTGCGCCGATGAGGGTCGTCTTCCCAACCAAATACCGACCGGAAATCACGTTCAGTAGCATCATAAACTTGGCTGAAGTGGCTAGGAATTGTTTTGACTGGTAACAATTCCATGTCTTCACTACTTTGTGCTTTAAAGGATGCTAACGATGCACCAGCAGTTTTGCCAGGCTCGGATTTACCATTTAACGCCGTAAACTTGGGTTCACGGTTCAGCATCAACATCGGCGTTAAATTAATTGTGCCGTATGTACTACTGCCAGCTAGCACTGCTTGTAAAAAATCGTCTTCTGGGTGGGGAGGATTTGCAGTTATCCGCGCACTCGATGTCCCCAATGTTACATCTGTGAGGAGACAGAAGAAATCTGAGCGAAAACCCCTTACTACCAAAAATTTACCTACCCGCATATCTTCTACTGAGACATCAGGGTTTAATCTAACTTCTAGCCCTTGGCTAAGGGCTCCTTGTATGACTGTGCCTAAAGGCTTGTCCATGATGGCTGCTAGCTGGGTAAAACATTGGCATCAAAAGTCTAGCGCAATTCTGGCAAGCAATGATTTTACCGACAGATAAGCACAGATGGAATAATTATCTGTGTTCATCTGTGGTTAATAAATAATTTATTAATCCAAGAGCGTTTAATCAATGTTAATTGAAGTGGGAGTGTTGCTGCCGCTAGTGTTAGTAGTGGTAGTTGCAGTTAAAGGTTTACGATATTCTGCATATAAGCGATCGCGCCAGTTAAAAAATGGTTGATAAGCCGCATTGTCAGTAAACTCTGGAACTCCTTTGCCCTTGAGTGTTTCTGGAATGTTGAGATAATTTCCTTCTGGAAACTTCAACAACATACTTAAACCTGCGACAGTAAAATCTGCCAGGGTTGGGTAGTCTGCAACTAAGTAAGGGCTATCTACTAACATCAAACTCAAGGCTTCTAAGTCTTGATGGATGGCTGTTTTAGCTTCTTTAATTGCATCTGGGCTTGCGCCAACACCCAAACCTAGAAGGTTGAGTACTTCACCTGGTACAGAACCAACTAAATTTTTTAAGATATCTGGTGTTGCACTGGGTAAAATTGCAGAACGCAAGCTTAAATTTTTGCTTAAGGCTTCAAATAGTACTGGACGACTTTTGATCCCAATAGATTCATCTGCCCATTCTTCGATGAGTAAGCAAAGTCCACGTTGCTTGGGGTCAACTGGGATTAAGGGTTTTTCTGGATATTGCTTGTCTAGATAGAGTGCGATCGCTGTAGAATCAGCAATAACTGTATTACCATCTTTGAGTACTGGTACTTTCCTTTGACCAGACAGCCGGAATAGTTCTAGTTGTCCCACTCCTGGGGTCACTTCAATTTTACGGTAAGGCAAACCTTTGTAGTCTAGGATTAGTCTGACTTTTTCGGCGTATTGTGATACTTCAAATTGATATAATTCCAACATTTCGTGTCTCCTGGCAGTTGATTTGATCAAGCGATCGTCTTTGAAGTAAGTTTAACCTTTTTATTCTTATTAAATTTATTCTCAATACTTGAAGTAGGCATTACTAGCAACATCAACGTTAGAATTTAGGATTCATAATCGAGAAGCCAAGATTGATTTTTTTTATATTTCTGAGCAACTAATAAATGCAGATATTTTTTTACAAAAAGTCTTACTTGTCCTGAATCATGGCTTCTGTTTCCATAAAAAGTTAATCTCCCATATTTTTATATATGGGAGATTTTATTCTTTTCTCAACAGACAATATTTAAATTTTATTTATGCACTTTGGCGAGTTAACAAACCCCAGAGGAAAATCACAACTATAGCACCGAGAACTGCAAAAGCAATACTTGGGAGCGACAATGCTCCAACCGTACCACCTGTCCCAAGTAATGTGTGGCCTAGCCAACCTCCTACCATTGAACCAACAATTCCTAGAGCCATTGTGGCTAAAATACCGCCACCTTGATGACCTGGATAAATAGCTTTAGCGATCGCACCAGCAATTAAGCCTAAAACAATCCATGCAATAATACCCATTTCATTTCTCCTATGTAAAATTTATTTTTTTCTTAATCTTGTTTTCTTACCTTTTAAGATTATCAATTAAACTTCAAGCTCTACCTCTATCACAGGGATGAACCACTAGGAATAAAAAGATTCACTTTTTACATGAACGTTTATAACTTTAGGCATAATCATAATTAAAAAAGCAGATAATTTGGCAGCTTTTTTTTGCTGCTCAAACTGATGTGAAAACTCTAATCTAGATCTAAGCATTAACCGTAGTATGGGTATCCAGCCATTCTTGCTTGAGAATAGAATACATTTTCATGTCGTGGTAGGTACCTTTACTAAAGATATGTTGTCGTAACAAACCTTCATACTTCATTCCCACCTTTTCTAGTACCCGCACCGAAGCTAGATTTTCCGGTTCACATCGCGCTTCAATCCGATTTAAAGGCATATTGCTAAAGCCGAAATCTATGGCAGCCGTAACTGCCTCAGTCATGTATCCTTTGCCCCAATACTTTCTAGAGAGAGCATAGCCAAGTTCTGCCTTGGCATCAATCAGTTGCAAATCACCAAATCCACAAGTACCGATAAATTTACCGTTGGTGTCTACAATTCCCCAAACAGCTAGCTGGTGAGTATTGTAAAACTCAAGGATTTTATTGATAAAGCGCTTGCTATGTTCCTGAGACTGGTGTGCTGTCCAGATAGTATATTTAGCAACTTCTGGATCACAGGCATATTCAAACATATCCTCTGCATCACTTAAGCGAATTTTTCGTAGCAGCAACCGTTCTGTTTTTAATACTGGTAAATAATTCAATTCTTCTGATTTATTCATAGCTACTATATTTAATTTAAGTTTTGATATGTCAGCGCGGGATCGCTTAACATATCAATAGAATTTACAAAAAAGTCTAAATCTTTAGCTAAATCAGTTTCGCCAAATCTTCAACTACCTAAAAATTTAATAATTTTGTAAAGCTGCCGCAGAAATAGATTTAACATAAGATACACACACTGTTGTGGTATTAAGTCTTCATGCAACAGCAGTAAAAGTAAAGTGTTGAGTAATCATTATTTTTTGGTAAAAGGTATTAAAATTAGTCAGGATTAAGATATGATTTAAAATAGATATTATAACAATTAAAAGCTATAATTTTAGCGACAATGAGAGTGGAATGATATGAAAATAAATCTATTTACAGGAATTTTAGGTGCAGTAGCGATCGCGCTAGGTACAACTGCTACGATGACACAGCCGAGCTTGGCTGAAAATAATAGATTTTTTTGCGGTACAAACAATGGTGTGCCTGTAACTGTTGTACGCACCTCACGGGGAGAGATCCCGATGATTCGCTGGGTTTCTGATTATTTTAGTAGCTCTCGGTACAGCCCACTACAACGTTGTCAAGAAGTTTCTGAGAGATTCCAGCGATATAACGACAATGGTAAATTGCAGTTCATTAGAACTGGAATGATCAATCAGCACCCTGTATTGTGTTTTGCTGATTACAAAGGAGGGCCTTGCGCGATTAACTCAGTGTTAGTTACTCTTGCGCCTGGAACTAATCCTGAGCGCGTTTTGGGGCGGTTATTTGATCTGAGGGCGCGGGCAGCAGGTAGAGTAATTAATTTAAGTGGAGACCACATAATTTCCTATCAGGATGGTGAAGCTTACCTGGATATCCAGCAATTGCTCAAAGTATCTGCTATTAAAGCAAAGTAATATTCGATTACAAACCTTAACTATTTAGGATCAATTTACAGATCGACAAACAATGTGAGCAAATCACTTAAGCCAGGTCAGATAATTTGGCGCTTGTTGATAATGGTAGCTTGTGTGGGCAGTTTACCTTTAGCATTGCCAGCACAAGCACCAAATTTTCAAGTTTCTGCACCAAGATTTGTAGCTAAAACCTCAAAAAAACTATCAACTCAGCAGCTTTACCGAAAAGCTCAAGTAATTACGGTGAAGGTCTGGTCAAAAGATGTTTTAGGGTCAGGAATTTTGATTCAAAGACAAGGGCAGGTTTATACTGTGCTGACCAATGCTCACGTTCTGAGAGCAGGAGATCCTCCGTATCGGATTCAAGCTTTTGATGGAAATATATACCCAGTTGCTCAACAAACAGTAAAATCTTTGACCGTCAATGATTTAGCAATATTACAGTTCACCAGTAAAAAGGCAGTTTATGCTGTGGCATCTGTAGGTTTATCATCTACTTTGGCAGTAGATGATGAAGTATTTGCCGCAGGATTTCCCTTTAAATCTACGATTTATAAACGAGCATCTTTTCCCGCTCAAAAACCTAAATCCCCTGTAGCATCGAAGGCGGTAAATAAATCCGTCAGCACTCATCTAGGGGATTGGGAAAAGAAAGCTAAAAATCCGTCTCAACTTAAGTTTGTCTTCCGCAGTGGTCGAATATCGCTGTTACTAAATAAAGCTTTGGAAGGGGGTTATCAGATTGGGTACACCAATAATATTGAAAAAGGTATGAGTGGCGGGCCTCTACTTAATCGTCGAGGCGATCTAATTGGCATTAATGGTATGCACGCTTATCCTCTATGGGGTAATCCTTATATATTTCAGGATGGTTCTGATCCAGAAAAAAATTTGCAGGAACAGATGATTCATTTTAGTTGGGCAATTCCGATTGAAATCGGTGTACAGCTAGCTGAAAACTCAGTTGTCAAGCCAGGAAATATTTCCTGGCAAAATCTGAGTTTTTTTCGTGGATTCTACTTACGCCCACCTAATTAACAAAATTTTTGTCTGCTCATGTTTTTCTCATTTGCTCAAGTTTCAGCAGTTGTGATGGGTGTAGCTGTTGTGGGGGTGTTATCGCCAGTTGCGTTTGCTTTATCAGCGCCGCAGGTGAATGCGATCGCTAAAGAAATTACGGTTAGACTCAGTGGGGAAAATAATGGTTCTGGTGTAATTATTAACCGTCGAGGTAATACCTATGATGTCTTGACTAACTGGCACGTAGTTAAGGAAGCAGGAATTTATCATATCGAAGTTAGTGATGGTAGAAAATATACAGTTAACTCCAGCAAAATTAAAAGAGTACCTGGATTAGACTTAGCGTTGTTGCAGTTCGATAGTTTTAAAAACTACAAGGTAGCTTCTTTGGGTAACTCTGAAGCTTTGACGGAGGGGGTACAAGTTTATGTGGCTGGTTGGGCTGATCCTGGGCCGTTAATTTCAGAAGCGACTTATCAGTTTTTGAATGGACAAATTTCTAGTCTCCTGCAAAAGCCCAAGGATGGTTATTCTCTTGTTTACACTATTAATGCTGCACCAGGAATGAGTGGTGGGCCTGTACTCAATGAAAATGGTTATTTAGTAGGAATTAATGGACGCGCTATTCCAGATTTGAGGACTGGGACGGTTACTTTTGTGCTAGGAATTGGAATTACCACATTTTTGGCTACTAATAATAGTTTCCAAAAGCATCAGATAGCTACTGCTACAGCAGTGGCAAAAAAGGGTGCTGTAGATTTTCTGCGGGGTGGTTTGGATAAAGTTGCTAAAGGAGATTACAATGGTGCGATCGCAGATTATGATCGTGCAATTAAGCTTAATCCTAATTTAGCTGAAGCTTATAATAACCGAGGTCTGGCTCGTTCAAAACAGGAAGATTACAATGGTGCGATCGCTGATTATAATCGTGCTATATCTCTTAATCCTAACTTAGTTGAAGCTTATAATAACCGAGGTCTTACCCGTTCAAAGCAGCAAGATTTCATGAGTGCGATCGCTGATTATGATCGTGCAATTAAGCTTAATCCTAAATTAGCTGAAGCTTATAATAACCGAGGTCTTGCTCGTTCCAAGCAGCAAGATTTTAATGGTGCGATCGCTGATTATGATCGTGCTATATCTCTTAATCCTAACTTAGCTGAAGCCTACGCCAACCGAGGCTTTGCTCATCGTCAACAAATCGCTCAAACCTTAGCTATCCCATACTCTGGCGCATATTTGACAGTGCGTAGTTCATTGGATATAAAATCATTAGCAATCGCGGATTTTCAAAAAGCTGCTAACCTATTTTTGCAGCAAGGCAATACTAACGATTATCAAAGATCTTTGGATATAATTAACCAGTTTCAGCAGTAGGTTAACACAATTCTGCATAAAGCCAAACTCCCATTCCAGTGTATGGGCAAATGTTCTAATGGATGTTTTTTAAAATTATTTTACTTGTGATCAATTAAAAAATTTCAAATGAATTGATCATTTTTTCTATAGACTCTAAATTATTAGGATACTCCTCTGGTGTAGCTGTATATGAAACGATATAAGCTTTTTGATTAAAAACTGCCCAAACTTCCAAATGTTTAATTAACCGAGAGTCTCCCTCCACACCATTATAAACCACCCGATGAGCGGGAATCCCTCCTAATGTAGTTGAACTTGAATCAGTTATATCAGAATTTAGGAGATATTTTTGAATTTCTTTAATAGACAAATTAGTATAATTTTCTAAAGAAATAGGTTGCCCTGACAACTCTTCAATTCTGATACTTATTTTTGGTTCAAATTTGTTGATTTGATTAGAAAACTGAGAGGTAAATAAAACTACTTCACCTGTAAATGGATTTTCTACATCTTGTTTTTGCCAGTTTTCAGGATACTTAATTTTGATACCTGCATTTACATTTTCATAGTTTAAAAAATTATTTGATTTCGCTAAGGGTAACTCCGTAGAAGTAGGATTATTAATATTTTTATTTATCTCTGTAAGCCGCCATTGGGTAAATAGAAGCGTACTAACAAACGTTAATAAACTTACTGTTAATAATATTATAGGTAGAATTTTAATAAATGATAATTTATTATCGCTTTTGGAAATCTCAATAGGAGATAAGTTTTGAATCGCCTGCAAGGCCTCCGCAGCAGATTGGTAGCGTTGATTGTAGTCAGTATGTACTATTTTATTTAAGACATTAGCAAATTGAGGACTTATTTTTACTTGATTTTGCCAAATAAGTTCATTGGTACTATTATCTTTTTGTGGAGATACTCCCGTCAGAGCTTGAATACAAATTACTCCTAAAGCATAAATATCACTATTATATTGTGGGTTGCCGTTAGCTTGTTCGGGCGGCATATAGCCCTGAGTACCAATAGCAACTGTCAAACCACCTGGATCTACACTAATACCGAAATCAGGATTTTTTTGTTTGACTGCTCCAAAGTCAATCAAAGTAATTTTATTGTCTTTTTTTCTACGAATTAAATTTGATGGTTTAATATCTCTATGAATGATGTGCTGCTGATGAATAAAATCTAGAATTTCTAACACCTCGCAGCAGAAAAAAATTACTTGTTTCTCACTCCATTGTTGTCCAGGTATGAGTTCTTTACTTAATTCATTACCTTCAATAAATTCTTGAACTATATAAGAATTAGCACCTTCTTCAAATTGAGCTAGTAGCTGTGGAATTTTATCGTGCTTACCTAATTGGTACAAAGCTTCAGCTTCAGTTTTAAAAAATCGTTTAGCAGTTGACCATAACAAAGGATCAAGATTCTTCGGCTTGAGTTGCTTAATCACACACACAGGTTTGCCAGGTAGATCTTCATCTTTGGCTAGATAAATTTCACAAAATCTCCTGCTGCCAAGATGTTGAATAATTTGGTAGCGGTCACGAAGCGTTTTTTCTACCATTTGACGCACCTAACTTTCTCTAATGCTTCACTTACTTATTGATATTATCTCCGGTAAGATGACCATAATATCCTAGAGAAATGACACAAGCTACACGCTGTGGGAAGAATAAAGGCTGGGTAAACAACTCACCCAACCCCTACATATTAGTAGCTATTTTCTATAGCTGTGCTTAGGCTTCATCAAGTGCAGCAATACCAGGTAATTCCTTACCTTCAAGCAACTCTAGAGAAGCACCACCACCAGTAGAAATGTGGCTCATTTGGTCTGCAAGACCAACTTTTTCGACAGCCGCAACAGAGTCACCACCACCGATAATAGTGGTCGCGCCTTGCTTGCCGATTTCAGCTAGGGTATGTGCGATCGCTTCTGTACCAGCAGCAAACTTATCAAATTCAAACACACCCATTGGGCCATTCCAAATCACACTCTTGCAATCTGCAAGCGCTTCTTGGAATACCTTCACGGAATCAGGGCCAATATCTAAACCCATCCAACCATCGGGAATGTTTTCAATACTAACAGTTTGAGCGTTAGCATCAGCCGCGAAATTATCAGCAACTACTACATCAGTTGGTAATAGCAACTGTACACCGCGTTCTTTTGCTTTAGCTTCCAAAGAGCGTGCTAATTCTAGCTTATCTTCTTCTACTAAAGATTTACCAACATTCAGCCCACGCGCTTTGTAGAAGGTGAAAATCATTCCACCACCTAACAGCAACTTATCGCATTTTTCTAACAGTGTTTCAATTACACCAATCTTGCTAGAAACCTTAGAACCGCCAATAATAGCTGCCAGAGGACGCTGAGGAGATTCAATAGCGTTTTGCAGATACTTGAGTTCTTTTTCAATCAAGTAACCAGCTACAGAAGGGCTAAGGTGGTGTGTTACACCTTCGGTAGAAGCATGAGCGCGGTGAGCAGTACCAAAAGCATCATTTACATATAAATCGGCAACAGATGCCAACTTTTTAGCAAATTCAGGGTCGTTCTTCTCTTCTTCTTTATAGAAGCGGACATTTTCTAACAATGCCACTTGCCCATTTTGCATTGCGCCTACTTTAGAAGTGACTTCATCGCCGATGCAGTCATCACACTTAATTACTTCTTGCCCAAGCAATTCAGAGAGGCGCTTGGCAACGGGTGTAAGGCGCAGTTTGTCATCTACACCCTTGGGACGACCAAAGTGACTGGTAAGAATTACCTTAGCTCCTTTACCAGTCAAATCTTGAATTGTCGGTAAAGCTGCTCGAATGCGTGTATCGTCTGTAATGCTACCAGCATCATCTAGTGGCACATTGAAATCTACCCGCACCAGTACTCGCTTGCCAGATAAATCAGATGCCGACAAATTCGCTACACTTTTCTTGGACACCGCGTAAATCTCCTAATTGCTTATGTTTTCTACTATTCTCGCGCTTGAGCAGCGTGATCTTAATCGCTAGTTAATGATCGTCCTCAAAAGCTAGATAGACAGAACTGATCCACCTGATGGTGTTATTAGTTCACGCCGTCCACATATTATCAAAGTCAGGGATACGAAGGTACGTGCGATGTTTAAGACTGTATTATTTCCTGTTGATCAAAGCCGCGAAGCCCGCGAAGCGGCTGAGGTAGTTGTTAATATCGTGCAAAAATATAACAGCCAGTTAATTTTGCTATCAGTAGTAGAAATACCCACATCAGAGGGAGAAGAGCCAGAATCAAGCCCGATGGCATCGCCAGAAGCGATCGCGGAACTACTCAAAACTGCCCAAAATTTGTTCTCTGAACAAGGCATCCAAGCTCAAACCATTGAGCGCGAAGGCAAACCTGCTTTCATTATCTGTGATGTGGCAGACGAGATTGATGCAGATTTGATTGTCATGGGTTGTCGAGGACTTGGTTTAACTGAAGAAGGAGCTTCTGAGAGTGTCACCAACAGGGTGATTAATCTATCTCCTTGTCCAGTTTTAATTGTTCCTTAAAAGCGATTAGCTTTTAGCGATTAGCTTTTAGCTTTTAGTCATTAGCTAGGTAAATTGCTAATTTATCTGCTTTTCTGATAGATCTAAGTTGACAAGCAACTAGTAGCTAACCGCTAACTGCTAACCGCTAACCGCTAACCGCTAACCGCTAACTGCTAACCGCTAAGAAACTATGAAAGACTTTAGGCAATTGAAAGTCTGGGAGAAAGCACATAGTTTAACTCTAGAAATCTATCAAGTCACTAAAAAGTTTCCCAAGGAGGAATTATACGGTTTAACTAGCCAAATTCGCCGTGCCTGTTCTTCTATTTCTGCTAATATTGCTGAGGGTTGCGGTAGAAATGGAGAAGCTGAACTGGCACGTTTTCTACAAATTGCTATGGGTTCTGCAACCGAGTTGGAATATTATTTACTTCTAGCCCGTGACCTAAAATTTTTAATTATTACAGAATGTGAGCGTTTAGAAGCTAATCTAATTGAAGTCAAACGTATGCTAAATTCTTTTATTCAAAAGTTGCGTTAACTAAAAGCTAATCGCTAATCACTAATCGCTAAAAGCTAAAAATGTCAACTCCCCCCATCCAGTGGTATCCAGGACACATCGCCAAGGCTGAAAGATCGCTTAAAGAACAGCTAAAGCGTGTTGATGTAGTCCTAGAAGTGCGAGACGCACGTATTCCCTTAGCGACTCGACATCCCCAAGTACAGGAGTGGATAGCTAGTAAGACAAAGGTGTTAGTGATAAACCGTGTAGATATGATTTCTCCTGCCGTGCGGCAGTTGTGGACGCAATGGTTTCTACAGCATGGAGAAAAGCCTTATTTCACAAATGCCCAACAGGGGGATGGCGTGGTGGCAATCTCAAAAGCTGCGGCTGATGCGGGTGTTGAGGTAAATAAAAAAAGGCGCGATCGCGGTTTGTTACCCCGTCCTGTCCGCGCTGTCGTCATCGGGTTTCCTAATGTTGGTAAATCTGCCCTAATTAATCGTTTACTCAAAAAGCGGGCAGTGGAAAGCGCCCGTCGCGCTGGTGTTACAAAACAATTACGTTGGGTGCGAATTTCTGACCAAATAGAGTTACTAGATGCCCCTGGTATTATCCCTTGGAAATTAGATAATCAAGATGCAGCTTTAAAATTAGCTATTTGTGATGATATTGGTGAAGCATCTTATGATAATCAACGGGTAGCAGCAGCACTGGTAGATTTGCTCAATGACCTAATTGTTACAGATCCAGATTTGTTACCTCAATCTCCTTTAAAGTCACGCTACGAATTAGACCCTGCACCCTTTAGTGGTGAAGAATACCTACAAAATTTGGCTGAACAGCGTCACAAAGGCGATATTGAACGTACAGCGCGGCAGATGTTAAATGATTTTCGCAAAGGATTATTTGGTGCTATTCCTCTAGATTTGCCACCGCAACCGCAATAAAGTTTCTTTTTTCCGCTTTAATATTACTTATTTAGAATTGAGTGCTAATATTCAAAAAATTAGTTGATTTTGTGGTGAAAAGGCAGTAATTTACCGATAACTGAGCCTAGCAACACTTACAAATAAAGCGGAATTAAGAAATATTATACGATTTTTAAATAAATTGATTGGTCTAGCTTTAATACTCGCAGGCATTTACTTTCTAGGTCAAAATATTATTTTTACCACACGTACCTATGGATATTGGTGGAGGGATATTCCGGCTGGCGGCTCTGTCATCTCTATCTTAGCCGGAATTTTAATATTATTACTTGCTGGTCGTGAAGCACGGGATACTGGATGGATTTTCATTGGTTTAGGGATAGTTTTGGTATTTATTAGTGGTGGAGTATTACTGCAACCAACAAGCCTTTGGACTTTCTTTTTATCCTTTTTTTCTATGATCTGCGGATATAAACTACTTACCAGGGGAAGAGTTGATTTTTAGCTGATAGCTGATAGTTGATAGCTGACCGCTATAATTCCATAACTGTACTTTTGCTATGAGTATAAATATCAATAATCAATCATGGGTAAACTAGATTAATATGGTAGAAAGCAAAAGTATTGCTAGTTAAACGTATAAGCGTTTATCCTGGGTGCCATTTTTGATAAATTTTCACAGCTAGAAGCTGGAGCAACATTATTAATGGCTGATTTACAACTTTATTTACAAATTGAGGGAAAAATTGAAAAAACAATAACTGTAAATCGCAAAGAATTTACATTAGGGCGTTTGGCGCAATGCGATTTGTACTTACCTTTTGCAGGTATTTCTAGAAACCATACCCGTTTTTCACAAACATTTGATGGAGGTTGGCTGATTGAAGATTTAGGTAGCACCAATGGGACAGAATTAAATGGAAAGTTGATCGCATCTCCTCAATTGATAAAGCATGGGGATGTAGTTAAAATAGGGAGCGTTTATTTACAAATAAAATTGGTAAATAATTTGCCAGTTGATGAAACAGAAAAATCTCAGGCATTGACTAGAAAAACAACTATACTTCGCAATGCTAAAGACCTACAACAGCAGTGGATTAGTGCTGACACTCATGGTGATAAATTAAGAAGTCAAGAAAAAGCGATCGCTCGTCTCAAAGATCTGGTAGAAATAGCGAATAATTTGAATTATGCTGAATCAATAGAGGCTATTTTTGAGCAAGTACAGGCGGTTGTTTTCCGTTATATTAAAAGTATTGATCGTTTAGCTTTATTAATAGATGTTAGTGGTTCAGGTAAATTAAAGTTACTGAATTCTGCCACTAAAAATTCTCAGGATATTACAGCTAATGGAAATTGGATTAGTCGCAGCATTTGCCAGAAAGTATTTCTAAATAAAGTGGCTATTCAAACTGCTGATGCTCAAACAGACCAACGTTTTGAGGGCGAACATAGTATTTTAATGAAAGGCATTCGTAGTGCTATGGCTGTGCCTATTTGGGATGAAACTCAAGTTGTCGGTGTGCTATACGGTGATGGTCATATTTATCATGGTAATCCTGCTAAGGCAGGTGAGGATGATCTCAGCTTTTTTTCTGCTTTAGCAAACTTGGTAGCTGCTAGTGTGCAACGTTGGTTATTAACACGAAAATTAAGGACTGAAGAAACTATTAGACAAAGGCTAGAGCGTTATCATTCTCCTGCTGTTGTTCAACAGATGATGAGAGTAGGTGCTTCAGACTATGGTCGCATACCTCCAACTGAGGGTGATATTAGTATTTTATTTGCTGATATTGTTGGCTTTACAGCATTATCAGAACGCTTAACTCCAGGGCAAATTGCAGAGTTACTCAATAACTTTTTTGAAGAAATGCTTCAAGAAGTTTTTTCTGTAGGAGGTACTTTAGATAAATTTATTGGCGATTGTATTATGGCTTTTTTTGGTGCTCCTGAACCACAAATAGATCATGCCGATCGCGCTGTAGCTGCTGCTCAAGGAATGCTTAAGCGTCTTGAGAATCTCAATGCTCGTCAAGGTTTGCAGGAACCTTTGCAGTTACGAATTGCTATTAATAGCGGCAAAGCTGTAGTTGGAGATGTTGGTAGTTCTCAAAGATTTGACTACACAGTATTAGGAGCAACTATTAATCTGGCATCCCGCATGGAAGCAATTTGTACGCCAGGTAAATGTTTAATTAGTGAAACAACTTATTCTTTGTTGAAGTCTACAACAGGCTTCACTGATATAGGGGAACACCGTTTTAAAGGTATTGAACGCTCAATTAGGGTTTATCAGAATTGAATAATTTAAAAATTAGAATGCAATTGCAGTGGTGACTAAGCTTTGGTAATTCACTTACCCGTTGCACATATATTGAGCTTTAGGCGTAGCTGGCGCATTAGGTTAAAAAATAATTGCGATTAAAGCTAAGTAGACAAAACTACGACTAAACTAGGACAAAATTGTGAGTTGTTGTACTCGCTGATATTTATGGGATTAGAAAATACTATCAATCCTCCTTTATATAATTTAGGCGTTGCTCCTAATGCGTGGAAAGTCAATGACGCTGTAGCAGATATCACTCGCTCTCCCATTGAACCATGCCCGATTAATTTAACTACAGAAACTAAAACATTACGCCTAGACTTAGCTAAAACAGCGGTTTTAGTGATTGATATGCAAAATGACTTTTGTCATCCTGATGGCTGGTTATCTTATATTGGCGTAGATGTGACACCAGCACGTACTCCGATTAATCCTCTGAATAATTTACTACCAGTATTACGGACTTTAAATGTACCTGTAATTTGGCTTAATTGGGGAAATCGTCCAGATTTGCTGAATATTAGCGCTGGTTTACGTCATGTTTATAATCCTACAGGGGAAGGAATTGGATTAGGCGATCGCTTACCTAAAAATGATGCCCCAGTCTTAACAGTAAATAGTTGGGCGGCGGCTGTAATTGATGAATTAGAACAAAAACCAGCAGATATCCGTGTTGATAAATATCGCATGAGTGGTTTTTGGGATACGCCGCTTGATAGTATTTTGCGAAATTTAGGTAAAACTACTCTATTTTTTGCAGGAGTAAACGTCGATCAATGTGTAATGGCAACTCTGCAAGATGCTAATTTCTTAGGCTACGATTGTATCTTGCTTAAAGACTGCACTGCTACCACCTCGCCTGAATTTTGTCTAAAAGCAACACTTTATAATGTTAATCAGTGCTTTGGATTTGTGAGCGATTCTCAAACACTCATAGATGCAGTTAAAGGAAATAACTATTAATCCTGAGATTGCTGGCTTAAAATTTACTGTTGGTATTAGGTAGCAATATCTCATCGTATTACATATCTTTGAGCCGTAGTTTTAGTAAATTTTTACAAGTATTTAAAATTATGAATATGGAAAACTTTCGCTGTATGCTCGCAGATATCAAGTCTCCCAAAGACTATCAAGCATTTCGGATTAGTCCTAATGATACCAATAGATTAGCAATTATCTTTGATCCCACTGCCGACGATATATCCTTTACTGTTTGTGTAGAAATATTTGATGTTGGGGGTAAAACTCCGCCTAACCGACATCAGTTTGCAGCCGAAATGTTCTTTATTTTAAAAGGTGAAGGTATAGTAGACTGTGATGGTAAAACAGTATTAATAAAAGCTGGAGATAGTATTTTAGTACCCGCCACAGGTATGCACATTATAGAAAATACGGGTAAGGAACGCTTGTATGCTCTTTGTGTAATGGTACCAAATGAAGACTTTGCTGAATTAATTCGTCGTGGTACTCCTGTTGAGCTTGATGATGAAGATCTAGCTGTGATTTCACACGCAAATACTCAGATATTTATTTAATTTTTTATTAACTAATTTGTAATCCTGCAAAAAAATATCAGGGCTGAATTAGAAAATAGCCTGATTTAAACTAAATATGTAAAAATAGGATATGTATAAATTTCCAAAATCTGAGTATGCAAACTTTAGAAAATGTAGAGCAGCAATGGCAAACTTCGGTAGTGGAAAGCATTATAAATATGGTGAAGGCTGAGGATGGTGACTTTGATGCGATAGCCAAGCTTTCCCAAGCTGTCAGTGATGTTTCTAGCCTCAATAAAATTATAGATTTTCTCTGTAGTCATCCCCAAGGTAAACGAGCATTTGATGAACGTCCGCGTATCGGGAATGTTGATTTGCAACTGCTGCATCAGTTACCAGAAAATACACTAGGTTATGCTTATGCTAACCACATGATTACAAATAATTTAACTCCTCTACAAAGTAACTTTAGTGATAGTAATTACCAATTTCTAGCAGCGCATCTAGCTGAAACTCACGATATCTGGCATATAATTACAGGTTGTGATACAAATATTACCGGAGAAATCAAGTTAGAAGCATTTTATGTAGCACAGCTTTATGCTTCTCGTTTTTGGTTAGCTTTACTAGCAAAAAATTTACTAAAAGCAGTTCTTTTTGATATAGAAGTTTCTAGCAAATACATGGATGCGATAACTGAGGGTTGGCTGATGGCTAAACAAGCAAAGCCTCTTTTTGGTATTCAATGGAATACTCTTTGGGAAACACCTTTAGAAGATGTACGCAATTCCTTAGCAATTAACAATTACTCCAAAATTATAGTTGGGTGATTGACATCAAGAAAGATGTCTGCATTTTTTATAACGCTAGGCGCAGTAAAGACATCAATTTATAATTGATTTGTCACATCATTTTCATATTGTTGAGGCACTTTTCACACACAAAAAAATATATACTTATTTAATTCGCAATTCAACTGCTGAAATCATATCCGCATGAGAATTTTGCTAAATCTAATATTCCCCAGATATCAGGAGTTGCATAGATGAATTCCAGCCTGATCTTGTCTAACATACTGAATCCACCAGTACTGTTTTTTTTCCTTGGTATGATGGCAGTATTTCTGAAATCAGATCTGGAAATTCCTCAACCTCTGCCAAAACTATTCTCTCTTTATTTGCTTATGGCTATTGGCTTTAAGGGAGGATATGAAATTTCTGAAAGTGGAGTTAACCCAGAAATTGCAGTAACACTGTCTGCGGCTATATTCATGTCTGTTGTTGTACCAGTTTACACATTTTTTGTGTTGAAACTCAAACTGGATACATACAATGCAGCCGCGATCGCAGCAACCTATGGCTCTATCAGCGCCGTCACATTTATCACTGCTAGTTCTTTTCTGGAAACAGTTGGAATCCCTTTTGACGGACACATGGTAGCAGCATTAGCACTGATGGAATCTCCAGCAATTATTATTGGACTTCTGCTAGTAAGAATATTTACTAATGACAAGAAAGATGGGGAATTTGCTTGGAGTGAAGTTCTGCGGGAAGCTTTTTTAAATAGTTCAGTATTTCTATTAGTAGGTAGCCTGTTAATTGGCTTACTTACGGGAAAATCAGGCTGGGAGAAGTTAGAACCTTTTACACAAGGAATATTTTATGGAGTCTTGACATTCTTCTTGCTTGATATGGGCTTAGTTGCCGCAAAAAGAATCCAAGATCTCAAAAAAACAGGTTCTTTCTTAATTGTTTTTGCGCTATGTATCCCTGTAGCTAATGCCATATTTGGAATCTTGATCGCTAAAGTGATCGGTATTTCTATGGGTAATGCCTTGTTGTTTGCTGTACTGTGCGCTAGTGCTTCTTACATTGCAGTTCCAGCAGCTATGAGGTTAACTATTCCCGAAGCTAACCCCAGTCTGTATGTATCTATGGCTTTAGCAATTACCTTCCCCTTCAATATTATTGTGGGAATTCCTGTCTATTTGGAAATCATTAAACAACTGTGGGCATAGAAGAATGGAACCTGTGAAAAAAGTTGAGATCGTCACTACCTCAATGGAAATGTATAAAGTTTTAGAAACTTTAGAAAAAATCGGCATTTCCGGCTATACAGTAATTCGGGAAGTTGAAGGAAAAGGCGATCGCGGCAGTACTATTACTGATTTAGAAACAGAGGTACTCACTAATAGATATGTGATGACTATCTGTACAGAAGATCAACAACAGATATTAGTAGAAGCCATCAAACCTATTCTTAAAAAGTTTGGGGGTATATGTATTGTTTCTGATGCACATTGGATAGTACATTAGACTGCTGTTAACTAGCTTCCGTTAAAAAAATATAAAACCGAAAATCTCTCCCTTTGGTGTTGACACCGTAGGGGGTTAGGGTTTTATTTTTAATAATATTGACCTACTTACTCAAGGAGAATGTGCGTTTGAAACAATTTACTTTAATACTTAATATTGATAACAACCATAGGAATTAATGACTATATGTCTATGCCCAAAATAATTAGGTATTGCTAATATAGCTAAAGGAAGTTTACCTTAACACTCAACTGATTAAATTTAGTAATTTTTGTAACTGATTGTAATCGCCATAGCAATTAAAATTTGAGTTTGATGTTTAACAAAAGAAGGATATGCCATGAAAGCTACTTTTTCCTGGGATAACACAGATGAGTTACGTAAGAAAGTTGACAAGTACTTACGCGCTACTAATAAATGGTTTTTAGAAACACCAGAACGTTCTTTAGAACAAGCTTATAAAGCAGCCTTAATAATTAGATCAATAGAAGAGGAATATTTAAGTGATAACAATTTAAATCCAGCGGAACAAGAACAAAATGTTAAAGCTTATTTAAAAGCAGATATTGAAAAAAACTTAGGAACTATCAAGCTAAGACTAGCGGAATTTAAATTAAGTCGTTCTCTTCTGACTATCTCAAATCATGTAATTTTAGATAAGCTCAGATTTATAGATGATGTTTTAGCAAAATATCAGCCTAAAGATCGTAATTTTGTTGCATTAATACCTGTAAATAAGTAGGTGGGCATAATTAAACGTAAAATAGAGAAATAGCAAAAATTAGATTGTCAACTTTATGCCAGCACCTCTAAAAATTCGATTAACTCCTGAAGAAGACCAACAGTTATTAGCGATCACGAACAATAAAAAACTACCCAAGAGAACTAGGGAAAGAGCCGAGGCATTAAGGTTAAGTGCAAGAGGCATAAAAATCATTGCGATCGCTGATTATCTCAAATGTGCACCTAACACAGTTCGTCAAACTTTATATCGTTGGATAACTAGAGGTATTGAAGGGTTATCTGATGCTAAAAGGACAGGGAGAAAACCTATTTGGCAAGCAGAGGATATCAAATATTTAGAAGAATGTTTAGAAAATGAACCCAGAACTTATAATAGTTATCAATTAGTCAAACTTCTTAATCAAGAGCGAGGAATTGATTTAAGTAGAGAACGATTAAGAAAAATTCTAAAAAAAAAGATTGGCGCTGGAAAAGAACTAAACAAAGTTTAAATGGAAAACAAAATTTACAGCAAAAAAATAAAAAGCAAGCAGATTTAAAAACTCTTGAAGCCTATGCCAGTCAAAGAATTATCAGATTAAAATATTTAGATGAAGCAGGTTTTTGTCTGTGGAGCCCTAGTAGCTATAGCTATATAAAGAAGGGAGAACAGAAAGAAATAAAGCAAACGAAGAGAAGAGGAAGAAGATTAAGTATAATTGGTTTTCTGGAAAAAGGAATAAGTTTTGATTATGGATTGGTTTTGGGAGGAATTAAAAGCGATGCCTATATCAAGCTTATGGATTGGCAAGCCGCTCAGCTACAAGACGATTTTCATAAAACTGGCGTAATTACAGTAATTGTTCAAGATAATTATACAGTTCATAAAAGTAAAAAAGTTAAAGAAAAGGAAAAAGAATGGAAAGCCAAAGGGTTAGAATTTTTCTTTTTGTCTCCTTATAGTCCTGAACTTAATCAAATTGAAGCAGAGTGGCATCAATTAAAGACTCATAAACTAGCTGGCAGAATGTTTGAAGATGAATATAACTTGGCGCAGGCAGTCATTCAAGGAATTGAAACTAGAGGGCATAAAAACGATTATATTTGTCAACGATTTAGATTCCAGTCGGATAAAAAAGTTGCCAAAATTTGAGGTGTAAAATTATTCCACATTGTCTGTTTAATTATGCCCACCTACTTATATTTGTAGGATTTCATTCTCCTCACGGTTGGGAAGTGATTTTGGAAGGATTTGCTGGTCACTTGGGATTAGCGGCTAATCAAAGCTTAATTTCTCTATTTATTGCCACAGTTCCTGTAATTTTAGACACTATGTTTAAATATTGGATATTCCGTTATCTCAGTCGTGTTTCCCCTTCTGCTGTGGCAACTCTCAGAAATATGAATGAGTAGTTTAGGATATTGGTTATTGGTCATTATTAATTGTTTGCTAGAAGTGCTGAAAGTAAAGGATCGTTAAGAAGTCTTTGGGCTTCCTCTGGGTTGTGCTGTTGGTGAAGTGCGATCGCATTTCTAAAAGCGGCTATACTTTCTGCAACATTCCCTATCTGTAGCAGTACAACTCCTAAATTCTGGTAGGCATCGGCATAGTTAGGATTAATGGCGATCGCTTTGCGGTAAACTGCGATCGCATCTTCAAAAAACCCCATTGCCCTCAAGGTCATCCCTAAGTTGTAATAACCAGTAGTAAAATTAGGGTCAATCTCTAAAGCAATTTCATAAGCTTTTCTAGCATTAGTCAAATCACCAGCAGCTTTCAGCAAGTTACCTAAATTGTTATAAGCGTCTAATTTTAATTTTGGTAAAACTGGCTGTTGGATAGCTGCTTGATAATGTAATACTGCTTGGTTAAGATCTTGCAAATGAGTATAAGCATTACCAAGATGGTAGTGCAACTCATATAAAACAGAAACATCAAGTGTATTAGCAGTTAAACCACGTTGTAAAAGTGCAATTGCTCGATTAACTTCACCAATGTCAATATATAACCCTCCTAATTTGCTGCATACATAAGGTTCATTAGGATGAGTTGCTAGAAAACCTTCCATAGTAATTCTAGCTTTGTTAAGTTTATCCCCTGAAGCGATCGCACCTGGCTGATATCCATAATGCAGCATCGCCACATCAGGTAAATAACCTACCTGCCATTGCGATTCCCTTTGTAATAAAGCTTGTACATGATCGTCTACCATTGCATGATAAGGACGGGAAAAACGCACATCAGGATGATTGCGAAATAAACGAGAAACTAAAGAATAAGGTGATTGAGACGCGCCTACCTCTTGGCGAACTAAATTAATTAAAATATGGCGATCGCTTTTAATTACTTGCTGTAGTTGTGGCACAATTTCTGGTACTAGCACCTCATCAGCATCTAAAACTAGCACCCATTCGCCTTGCACATATTTAAGTGACTCATTTCGCGCCGCCGAAAAGTCATTACTCCAAGGGAAATGGTACACCTTTGCGCCCAAATTCTTAGCAATTTCAGGAGTGCGATCGCTTGATCCAGTATCCAGCACCACCATTTCATCTACCACATCTTTAACACTATTAAGGCATTGTGGTAGCGCTACTTCTTCATTTTTTACAATCATGCACAAGCTAAGATTCATTTTTTAGTTCACGCTCCTTAAAATCTGCTGTATATGTAGTGCAGGCATCTTGCCCGCGTATGATTAGGCGTAGGTTCTAGAGACAACTAACAATTATCAATGACCCATGACCAATAAACGACCTAGAACCACCACAAAGACGAGATCACCCTTATTTAAATGAATCTCCTCCAACTTCTTTTACGCACTTCTTGGGTTAGCGTCATAAGTGCAACTATCGCTGCTTTACTCAGTGGTGTTAGTAGCACAGGATTAATTGCCTTAATTAACCTCAGTTTAAATAACACTAAACTGCCAATCACTTCTTTAGCTTGGGCTTTTGCTGCTTGTTGCTTGCTACTGCTGATTTCTACTGCTGCTTCTCTAATCTTGATCGCCTATCTTTCACAAGAAGTAATCTTTAAACTGTGGCTAGAATTGATCCGCCGTATCCTTGCATCCCCCCTGCGACGGATAGAAGAAATTGGTTCTCCTACTTTACTAGCTACTTTAACAGAAGACATTGAAGCTATTTCTTCTGCTGCGATCGCCATTTCTAACATCAGCGTGAATGTTGCTGCAATAGTTGCTTGCCTAATCTATTTGTGCTGGCTGTCTATACCTGTATTTCTCTCTATGCTTGCTTGCTGTTGGGAGTATTTAGCTATCAGCTAATCGCCACCTCTGGTAATAATTCCCTAAAACTTGCCCGTGAACAACAAGACAAATTATTTCATCATTTCCAAACGACTACCCAAGGAATTAAAGAACTCAAATTACACCAACAGCGACGTGAAGAATTTTTCTTAAAAGATTTACAAACAACAGCAGCATTATTTAAAAAATATCGCTTTCACGGCATGGCTATCTTTGCTATTGCTGGCAGTTGGGGTTTAGTCTTATTTTTTATCCCCCTTGGCTTCATTGTTTTTGGATTACCCCAAGTTACAACTATTACTACTTCAGTGCTATCCGGCTACGCTTTAACAATATTGTTTATAATCTTACCGTTAAGAAATATTCTTGATTCTCTTCCTCAATTAATTACAGCAAACATTTCTTTAGCTAACGCTCTTCTGTCACTCTAATGAAGATATAATAAAGTAAAACTGCTGAAAATCAAGCACAGCATATGGATGAGCCACGCGCCGCTCGACCAACCATCAAATTTATTGATGAATATTGCGCCTATTACAGAAATCTATTTTCAGATGTCAGGGGATTTGAGGCTTTTAAACATCTACATATAGGGGTAATATCTTCGCTCAAACGCAAAAGTCTACCAGCAATTGCCACATTTGTAGGATTATCTAATGAACAATCACTACATCACTTTTTAACTTCATCGCCTTGGCAAGCTGAACAATTAAGAAACCAAAGATTAGGCTTAACTTTAAAAGGGTTAAAAGGCAGAAAAATTTGGGTAATTATTGATGAAACTGGAGACAAGAAGAAAGGAAGAAGCACTGACTACGTGAGTCGCCAGTATTTAGGTAAGTTAGGCAAAATAGATCATGGAATTGTAGCAGTAACAGCTTGGGGGTTAATAGAAAATATTACATTTCCATTAATGTTTGAGATCTATAAACCGAAGCATCGGCTGAAAGCTGGGGATGTTTATTATTCAAAGCCTCAAATAGCTGCCAAGTTGATACGGCAAATAAAACAAATGGGTTTTGAAATCGAGTTGGTACTAGCCGATAGTCTTTATGGAGAGAGTGAAACTACATTTTTAGGATGCTTAGAAGAACTCAAACTGAATTTCATTGTCGCTATCAGAAGCAATCATGGAGTCTGGTTGCCTCAAGGTCAAAGGGTTAGGCAAAATAAGTGGCGGAAATTTACTCGTACTTTTAGCGATGAAACCCAAGAGATAAGATTTGTTAGAGAAATAGTTTTTGGAAAAAAAGGATATCGAAGATACTGGGAAGTAACTACAGACCCAGAGACTATGCCTGTAAACTCAACATCCTATGTGATGACAGAAATTCCCCAACTTAGTTATCAAGATGTTGGCAATCTTTATGGTTGTAGGAATTGGGTAGAATATGCCTTAAACATGAGTAAAAATGAATTAGGATGGGTTGATTTCCGTTTTACTCATTACGAAAATATTGAGAAGTGGTGGGAAATTATTAGCAGTGCCTACTTATTAGTTAGTTTATTTACTGCCCCTTGGACAGACTCAAATAAATTACAAAAAGTTACATCTGACAAGCAAGTCATCAAACTTTTATTACAACATCCGGATTGGGATTCAGGAACAGGATGGAAAAACTTCTTAAATAATCTACGTTTAATAAGCCAACCATTTATCTGTTTTAATCTTATTCAGCCCTGGTTAAACGTATTTCCTATACCTCAGTTGTCTTTAGGATTTCCCAGGCTGATTTCTTTGATGAATTTCTTCCCTAACCCTATGCGACAGATTGAGTTTAAACCGGATTATCACTTTTCCTCTGCTTAAAGTGACAGAAGAGCG